>JBEAPX010000174.1:0-8846 GCA_041164205.1 Pseudomonadota bacterium | reverse complement strand
TCGCCAGCAGCTGCATTCGCGCAGAACTGAAGCACTCGGACAAGGAGACTTTCTCGTGGACATGATTGGTCTTTATCCCACCTGGTTTGAGCCAGGTGTGGGCAGTGGTTGGGTAGTGGGTTTGATTGCCACCATTCACGTGCTGTTCTCCCATACCTCAGTAGGCGCAGCCATCTTTTTTGCGTGGCTGGCCAACCACGCCCACCGCCACAACAAACCCGAGCTGCTCGAGTTCATCCGCCGCTACGGTCTATTCCTGCTGGTGTTCAGCTATGTGCTGGGATCCATCACCGGCCCGGGAATCTGGTTTGCCACCACCGTTGCAAGCCCACGAGGTATTTCGGCGCTGATTCATAGCTTTGTCTGGATGTGGGCCACCGAGTGGGTGTTCTTTGTGATCGAGGTGGTTGGGGTTTACATGCTGGTGTATCTGGCCAGTCGCATCGACATCAAAACCCACACCCGCATCTCCGTGATCTTCGGACTCACGTCCTACACCACCATGCTGGTGATCGTGGGCATCTTGAGCTTCATGATGTGGCCGGGCAAGGCCGACTGGTTTGAGACCGGTGGTGTCCTCAACGCTTTCTACGGCCCCAACACTTTCGCGCAGTTAGGCATGCGCACAGCCTTCATGTTCACCATTACCGCTGTGGTAGGTGGCATTGTGGTCGGCAGTTTCAAAGATCTCGCGGTAAAAAAACAAATCGGTCGTCAGTTGGCCATTTTGGGTGTTGCAGCTGCGGTCATCGGCGCGCTGATGCTGCAGTGGTACCTGGCCACCCTGCCCGAGACGGCTGAGGTGGTCTTGGAAAACCGTTTGCCAGCGCACTTCCCCATGGCCTTGATGGCTGCGGTGGGTGGCACCATCGCTTACTTCCTGCTCACGCTGGTACAGCCGCGCGCCATCATCTCGGGCCTGGCGGGCGTGATGACGGTGGTGATTTTGGTGTTTGGCCTCTGGCCCGAAGAGGTGGCACGCGAGTCCATTCGCAAGCCATGGGTGGCCGGTCAATACGTCTATTCCAACCAGGTGGTGGGCCGTGATGTACCCGGCATGGGCGTGAAGTCCGAGATTCCTCAGATTGAAGCTCACGGCATTCTCAAAACCCATGTTTTCATGCCCGAGCACCTGCGCACCGTGACCGATGCCAACCGCGTCGAAGCTGGCCGTGCATTGGCCCTGACCACTTGCTCCAACTGCCATTCGCTCTCCAGCACAGGCATGCGCCCATTGGCCAACTACTTTGCGGGCAAGCACAGCGAAACCGATATCACCACCTATTTGCGAGCGGCGCTGTCGGGCGGTAACACCTTGTACATGCCCCAAGTGCCACTCAACGACGTGGAAGCACGCGCTTTGGCCGCTTTCATCCAATCCATCACCCAAGCACCAGCCAGTCCAGCAGTGCAGGTCAAGGAGTAACGCCATGAACCCAGAAATGCTCTACGCTTTGCGCGATCAAGCGGGTGTGCCTTCTCACCCGGTGATCTTCCTGATCTTGGGGGTGCTCACCTTTGCGCTGCACATCGCGGCCGTGCAAGTGATGTTGGGTGCGGCCACATTAACGCTGCGCGGCGCGTTCCAGGCCGATGTGAAGTGGCGTCGTCTGGCCAGCGCCATGTTGGTCACCGCCAAGATCGCTGTCTCGGTGGCCATCGTCATCGGTGTGGCACCTTTGCTGTTTGTACAGGTGGTCTACGACCCATTTTGGTACACCTCCAATGTGTTGTCGGCTTGGTGGGTGATCGGCTTCATCCTTTTGCTCATTGGTGGCTATATCGCCATGTACGCTTTCTATTGGAAGAACCACGACATCGTGGCCGACGGTGGCCGCGGCGGCTATTGGATGGTTCTGTCGATTGTTTTGTTGCTGACTGTGGGCTTCATCGTACACAGCTTAAGCAACCAGATGTTCTATCCCGAGCGATGGATCGAGTGGTACGCGCCTAGCGGTCAGATCGACCCCAGTGGTCACAGCCTGCACCAGTGGCACATCTCGCGCTTCTTGTTCTTCATTGCCCTGTCTGCCCCAGTCACTGGCGCATGGTTGCTGGCGTACCGCCGCTACTTGCAAGGTGCCAAAGAAACCGACGTGGCGTATTTGGGTTTTGTGCTGAGCTTGGCCCAGCGCTTGATGGTCATCGGTGGTGTCGTCAGCGTGCTGATCGGCGCTGCCTGGATGATGAGCCTGCCCGAAAAAATGCAGTGGTTCGCTGGCTCTTTGTGGATGTGGTTGGCCGTGGCAGCCTTGTTGGCCGTGGTGGCCATGCCCATGGCTTTGCGTGCCCGTTTAGACCAAGGCGTCTGGGGTTATGCGGTGTTTGGCGCCGGTGCGGTGGCGCTCATCGTGGTGGGCGTAGCGCGTGAAGTTTTGCGCTTCGTCACGCTGCTGGGCAGCCACGGTTACGACGCGATGGACTACCGCATCAACATGGACTGGTACAGCACGGTCTTGTTCTTCGTCACCTTTGCGGTGATTGGCGGCACCACGCTGGCCTACTTGCTAACCGTGGCGTGGCAAGCAGGTCAACACAAAGACGGCGTCTACACCCCCAGCCCCGCGGTGACCCGCATAGGCCAATGGTCGGTGGGTTTGTTGGTGGCCTGGACGGTGGCTTACTTTGCTGTCGGTTTTTGGGTCTGGGCGCGTTGAGTGCGGGAGTGAACACATGAATGCAAACAATTCCAAATTCCGCAACATGCCAGCGGGCACTCGACGCCGTGTGGTTATGTGGTCCGCACTGGTCGCGGTCTGCGTTGTGTTGAGCGCTTCCTTTGCAGCGCGGGTGCTGGCGCAAAACACGCCAGCACCAGCCGCTGCCAAAGCGCCTGCGCCTTCAGCACCCGTGCTTGCCAGCACTATGGCGCACAGCTGTGCTGCCTGCCACGGCACCAACGGCCAACTTGGCGACGAATCGTTCGCGCCCTTGGCTGGGATGCCCGTTGGCCAATTCGTCAAAACCATGACCGACTTCCGCGAAGGCCGCCGCCCCGCCACTTTGATGGGCCACGTGGCCAAAGGCTTCAGCGATGAAGACCTCAAGGGCATGGGCGAGTTCTTTGCCGCACAAACCGCACTTGGCAACGCCGCAGGAGCACAACGATGACCCCCACGCACGACACTTCTCGCCGCGACTGGCTCACACAGGCTTTGGGTCTTTTGTCAGTGGCCGCAGCACCCAGCCTGGCCTTTGCCAACAACGCGGCACAAATCGTCATCGTCGGCGGTGGCGTCGGTGGTGCAACGGCTGCCAAATACCTCAAGCTATTCAACCCGCAACTGCGCGTGACCGTGATCGAAAAGAACCCGGTTTATGTGCGCCCCTACGGCTCGTCCGAGGTCCTCAATCAGCACGCCAAGATGAGCGATCTGAATGTGAGCTATGACACCCTCAAGAGCCGCTATGGCATTGAGTTTGTGTTCGACACCGTCACAGGCCTGGACCCACACGCACGGGTGATCAGCACCTTGGGCAAACAAAAAATTGGCTACGACCGCCTGATCGTCTCACCCGGCATTCAGCTCACGTACAACGCCTACGCCGGTTACAGCGAAGCCGTGGCCAACCAATCCGTGCCTTCGGGTTGGATCCCGGGTCAGCAAACCGCGCTCTTGGCCAAGCAGCTCCAAGGCATGCGCCAAGGCGGCACCTTTGTGTTGGCCGCGCCGCCCAACCCCTACCGCTGCCCGCCCGGCCCGTATGAGCGCGCGGCGCTCATGACTGAGTGGTTCGCCAAGCACAACCCCACGGCCAAGGTCATCATCGTGGACCCCAAAGACAGCTTCGTGACCGACGAGACGATGATGCTCGGCTGGAACCGCTTGTACAACTTCAACCTACCCGACGACTACGTCAAAAAAATGTCGGCCGCGGTCGAGTTGATTCAGCACAGCAAGCCCAGCATGCTCAGCTGGATGCGCGGCAAAGATGGTGGTCGTACACTCGCGATTGATGCCAGGAACATGCGCATCGAAACCGAAGGCGAGACCATCAAGGCCGACGTCATCAACGTCATTCCGCCCATGAAGGCGGGCCAAGTGGCCATGACATTGGGCCTGGCCGACAGCAGCGGTTTTTGCCCCGTTGAACGTCGCACCTTTGCCTCGACCTTGGTGCCCAACGTCTATGTCATTGGTGATGCAAGCATCGCCGACGCCATGCCCAAGAGCGGCTTCTCGGCCAATACCCAATCCAAGGTCGTGGCGCGCGCCATCGTTGAAGAGCTGGCCGGTAAATCCGCTCCCGAACCCCTGTGGGAAAACACCTGCTACGCCCTGGCGGGCAAAGACTACGGCCTGTTCGTGGCCGACGTCTTCAAGATCCAGGCCGACGGCAAGATTGGTCGTATCAACGGTAAAGGCCGTTACCTGCCCTTGAATGCCACTCCCGCGCAGATCAAGCTCGGTGCGCGCTACCAACAAGCCTGGCTGCGAACCTTCACCGCCGACTGCTTTGCCTGAGATCAAGATGCTGGAACGCAACATGACACAAGATCCTCATTCCCACGATCCTTATTTGCAAGAGCTCACCGCCGTGACCGACGGTTGGGCACACCGTGCGCGTCAGGTGTTCGCCGTGGCGGCCGCAGCAGCCTTGGTGGTCGGTGTAGTGGCCAGTCCATCGCGCGCGTCTGAACTCCAGGCCCCAGCCGCAACGGCCTGGACCCCCGCCACGCTGCGCACGGCCTTGACGGCCTTGCCTAAAGGCGACGCAGAGCGCGGTCGTGTGGTCAACCAGCAGATGTTTTGTGCCTCGTGCCACGGCGAAACCGGCGTCGCTCCTACCCAAAACTGGCCCCACCTGGCAGGTCAAAAAGCCTCCTACACCGCCAAGATGCTGATGGACTATCGCGACCGCCGCCACGTCAACAACAAAGGTGCCGAGCTCATGTACGACATCGCCGTGATGATGACGCCGCAACAAATCGCTGATGTGTCGGCGTATTACGCCGTGCAAAAAGCCCCGTTGTCCGATGGCACCCCGCGCCCCGTGGCCAAGCTCAACCCCGAGCAACTGGTGCGCAAAGGTGATCCTTTGCGCTTGATCACGCCTTGCGCGAGTTGCCACAGCACCCGTGGCCAAGGCGGCAAATTCGAAGCCCCCGCGCTGGCTGGACAAAATCCGCTGTACTTTGTGCGCACCATGCTCGACTACCAAACTGGTCACCGCAACAATGACGCAGCCGAGGGCATGCGCAGCTTTGCCAAACGCCTGAACCGCGAAGAAATCGAAGCTCTGGCCACGTATTACGCAGACCTACCCAGCAAACGCTAAAACCAATAGTCAAACTACTGCAGCCACATCTAGGCGTTGGTCGTCAGTCTTGACCCAAGCCCTTGATCTTGCGGTAAAGCGTCCGTTCACTCAATCCAAGTTGCGCGGCCAACTCCGCACGACTGCCTTGATGGGCAGCAAGCAGGCGGCGCAGTGCTTCGTCACTGGCTGCTTGCGGACTGAGTGGCTCATCAGGATTTGATGAGACAGCGTTGGTACGTTCGGTAAGCTTGCCGCCGGTGTTCAAGCCTTGGGTGATGTGTTCAGCCTCGATGCGCACACCATCGCATAACAATGCGGTGCGCTCGAGCAGGTTGCGCAGCTCTCGCACATTGCCCCGAAAGTGTTGCTGACCCAGCAAGACTAAGGCCTCTTCAGACAACTTCAATCGCCGTTGTGGCGCGACCCGCTCGAGAAGTGCCGGGGCCAACAGCGCCATGTCGCCGTGGCGTTCCCGCAATGGAGGTACAGCGATCGGAAACACACTCAAACGGTAATACAGGTCTTCGCGGAATTGTCCTTGAGCCACCATGCTGGGGATGTCACGGTGGGTGGCTGCAACGATGCGTAAATCCGTATGACGCAAATCGGTGCTGCCTACGCGGCGGTGAGTTCCTGTTTCCAACAAGCGTAGGAGCTTGACCTGCATGCTCAAGGGAATATCGCCGACCTCGTCGAGAAACAAAGTGCCGCCATGAGCGGCTTCAACCAAACCCGCTTTGGCTTGGTTCGCACCGGTGAAAGCACCGCGTTCGTGGCCGAAAAGTTCGGACTCGAACAGGCTCTCTGTCAGGCTGGCGCAATCGACCACCACCAAAGGCTTGCGCGCACGCCGGCTGGCTTCGTGGATGGCACGGGCCAACAGTTCTTTGCCGGTTCCCGATTCACCCAAGAGCAGCACACTGGCGTTGGACGGGGCAACCCGAGCCAACAGCTCGAGCATGCCCTGAAAAGCCGCCGATCGGCCGATCAGGCCTTGGGCTGCTGGGGCCGAACTGGCCAAAGGCATGGTGGCCATTTTTTCAACATAGTAGGCTGCCTGGCCATCATCACCCATGACGGGTGTGAGCTCGATGTGCACATACTCCTCACCGTGCGTCGTGTGGTGCAGATGCAAAACCCTTTCGACTTGGCCGCTTTGCTGGGAGCGTGCCATGGGGCAAGACTCGCCCGCTTGGTCACAGGGCACATCGATGTGGTGCGAGACCTGGTAACAACAACGCCCAACCACCTCTTGCCCATGCCCGTAGTCACGCCGATAAGCGGCGTTCGCTGCGACGATCCGGTACTTGGGATCAAAGACGATGTGCGGGTCGGGCAGACCGTCCAAAAATGCAATCAGTTCTTTCGGCGTTGTCATGGATGTCCTCATGGCAGCAAAGTATGACACCTACTGCCATAAATGGCGGCTGATATCGCTCAAAGGCACACTGCTCCATCTAAAAACAGCAAAACCAGCCTGGCACGAATCTTGGTTAAGTTAAGTGCTACACCAAGAAATGGAAGAAAGGTCATCTATGAACACGCCTTACAACGCCTTGGGTGGAGCCGAGGCATTACGCGCTCTGGTGGATCGGTTTTATGAACTGATGGACGAGTGGCCAGAAACCTACGACCTACGCAAAATACACCCGCAAGACCTGGGCCATGCGCGACAAAGCTTGTATGAATTTTTGTCAGGCTGGCTCGGTGGTCCCTCGCTGTACACCGAAAAGTACGGCCATCCGCGCTTGCGCATGCGGCACATGCCGTATGCGATTGGCCACGTCGAACGAGACCAATGGATGATGTGCATGCGACAGACTTTGACAGAACAGGTCAGCAACAAGGACTTACTCGGCGCTTTGACACAAGCCTTTTCACAAATGGCCGAACACATGGTCAACGTTAGCGCAGGTGTCGTACCACCTGTTTCAACCACGGAACTGCAGCCATGACTTTTCAAAGATTCGCTTGGCCACATAGACCCCCTTTGGATCTCTGGTATGTCCTCGGCACCATTCCACACCATCTGCCGCTCGCTCAGTCCGGTGTAGTGCGAGCTCCAATTTAGAGGATGAAATCGGCGCAGCCATGATCAGTCGCGATCATGTTTTGTCTGGCAAACGGAAGAAGCTCCCCACAAACCATGCGCCAAAGGGGACGAATGCGGCCAGCACCAACAGCGGCACCGCGCGCGAGGACAAATGCCCTTTGCCTGCATGAAGCATGACCATTAGCACATAGCCCACAAAAGCCGCGCCATGGATGGGGCCCATGACCGACACGCCCAAAGGCCAATCTGCCAGCCGTTTGAGCGGCACCGCCACCATTATCAACAGCAACAAAGTGCCCCCTTCGGCCCATGAAGCCCAACGCAAAGTGCGCAATGCCGGGTTCACAGCGCGTCCACCGGAATTTTGAGGTACCGATGGCCATTGTCTTCGGGCGGGGGAAGCTGACCTGCACGCATATTCACTTGTACTGAAGGCAAGATCAGCACCGGCATGGCCAGCGTGGCATCGCGCATTTCTCGCATGGCCACGAACTCGGCCTCGCTGACGCCCTGGTGCACATGGACATTGGCTTTTTTCTGCTCACCCACGGTCGTCATGCACTTAGGCTTGCGGCCTTGTGGCGGATAGTCATGGCACAAGTACAGCAGCGTCTCATCGGGAAGGCTCAGCACCTTCTGGATCGAGCGGTACAGGGTGCTGGCACTGCCCCCCGGAAAGTCGCAGCGGGCGGTGCCGTAGTCGGGCATGAACAGGGTATCGCCAACAAAGGCCACCTGATGCACGGGGCTGGCCTCGGGGTCGCTGACCACATAGGTCATGCAGGCGGGGGTATGCCCGGGCGTGTGCAGGGCCCGCAGTTGCAGGCCGCCAATCATCAGCGTGTCGCCGTCCTGGAGCAGACGGTCAAACTGGCTGCCGTCACGGGCAAATTCGGTACCGGCATTGAAGAGCTTGCCAAAGACCTGCTGCACCGTCGATATCTGCGCGCCAATGACCAGCTGCCCGCCAAGTTGTTCCTGAAGGTAAGGAGCTGCCGAGAGATGGTCCGCATGCACATGAGTCTCCAGCAGCCACTGCACCTGCAGCCCCAGCGCGCGCACGCGCGCGATCAGCTGGACGGCACTGGTGGTGCGGGTGCGGCCGGACTTGGGGTCGTAGTCCAGCACACTGTCGACCAGCGCACATTGCCGGGTCTGTGCGTCCCATACGATGTGGCTGAAGGTGAAGGTGGCCGGATCAAACAGCGATTCGACGTGCAGGCGGGTAGCAGGCATAAGTCAACTCCATGGGGTCAGGTGGCAAGTGCAGCAGCATTCGCCCGGGCAGGTCCGAAGGCCCCGCCTGGGCCAGCCGGACGTCGCATCAGAGCGACTTGGTGGCGAAGTACCAGTCCTTCATGGCGTAGCCTTCACCCTGGCGCTTGGCAATGGCTTCGGGCGTCTTGGGCGGCGGCACGATCACATCGCAACCCGGCGTCCAGCCTTCGGGGGTGGCGATCTTGTTAGCATCGCTGGTCTGCATCGCTTGCAGCAGGCGCACAAACTCGTCGATCGAGCGACCGTTGCTCAT
>JBEAPX010000173.1:0-7537 GCA_041164205.1 Pseudomonadota bacterium | reverse complement strand
TCGCCCATGACCCCCACACTCTTGACAGGCAGGAACACGGTGAACGCTTGACTGGTGAGGTCATACCAGCTCTTGCCGCTGTTTTTGTCGATGGTGTTGCGCAACTCTTGAATAAAGATGTGGTCTGCTTCACGCAGGATGTCGGCGTACTCGCGCTTGACTTCACCCAAGATGCGCACACCCAGCCCAGGACCAGGGAACGGGTGGCGGTAAACCATGTCGGGTGGCAAGCCCAAGGCGACGCCCAACTCGCGGACTTCGTCTTTGAATAGGTCGCGCAACGGCTCGAGAAGTTTCAGGCCCAGCTGCTCAGGCAACCCGCCCACGTTGTGGTGGCTCTTGATGGTGACCGCCTTTTTGCTTTTGGCCCCACCACTTTCGATCACGTCAGGGTAAATGGTGCCTTGTGCCAAGAAGGTGGCGCCTTTGTGTCCACCATCGCCGGCTTTGAGTTTGGCCGCCTCGGCTTTGAACACATCAACAAATAAGCCGCCAATGATCTTGCGCTTTTGTTCGGGGTCGGAAACACCAGCCAGTTTGTCCAAGAACATGTCGCTGGCGTCCACGCGAATCACTTTGGCGTGCAACTTGCCCTCGAACATTTCCATGACCATGTCGCCCTCGTGCAGGCGCAACAAACCATGATCGACAAAGACGCAGGTCAGCTGATCACCGATGGCCCTGTGGATCAGGGCCGCCGCCACAGAAGAGTCCACTCCTCCAGACAAGCCCAAAATGACTTCTTCGTCACCGACCTGTTCACGGATCGCTGCCACGGCCTCTTCGATGTGGTCGCGCATGACCCAGTCAGGCTGTGCGCCGCAAATCTCGAGCGCAAACCGTCGAATCATCGCGACCCCTTGCACGGTGTGCGTCACCTCGGGGTGGAATTGCACGGCGTAATAGCCACGCGCCTCGTCTGCCATGCCCGCTATCGGGCACGAAGGGGTACTCGCCATGAGTTTGAAGCCAGGGGGCATTTCCGCCACTTTGTCGCCGTGGCTCATCCACACCCGCAGCATCCCGTGACCTTCAGCGGTTGAAAAGTCTTCGATCCCAGCCAAAAAGCGCGTGTGCCCGTGGGCGCGCACTTCGGCGTAGCCAAATTCGCGTGTATGGCCACTTTCAACCTTGCCACCCAGCTGCTGGGCCATGGTTTGCATTCCATAGCAAATACCCAGCACTGGGATACCCAAGGCCCAAACGGCCTCTGGCGCTCGGTCGGTGCTTTCCTCGTAGACGCTGGCGTGGCTGCCACTCAGCACCACCCCTTTGAGTCGTCCGTCAGCGGCGAAGGCTTGCACCCACTCATCAGATACATCGCACGGATGCACCTCGCAGTAGACGTTGGCTTCGCGGATGCGTCGCGCGATCAACTGGGTGACTTGGCTGCCGAAATCAAGGATGAGGATTTTGTCGTGTTGCATCAATAAAAAACGGGCTCTGAGGGTTTCCCAAGGGCCCGTTGGGTAAGCGTGACCGAAGTCGTGATTTTAACGGTCAGTTGCAGTTATTCGACCCGGTAGTTCGGGGCCTCTTTGGTGATTTGGACGTCATGCACATGGCTTTCGCGGAAGCCCGCTGAGGTGATCTGCACAAACTCAGCTTTTTCTTGCATCTCGGCGATGCTCTTGCAGCCGCAATAGCCCATAGAAGCTCTGACACCACCGGCCAGTTGGTACACGATCGACACGACCGAGCCTTTGTAAGGCACACGACCCTCGATTCCCTCAGGTACCAACTTGTCGGTGTTGGGGTTGCCGCTGGTGGCCTCTTGGAAATACCGATCCGCACTGCCCTGCTTCATCGCTCCGATGCTGCCCATCCCCCGGTAGCTTTTGTACGAGCGGCCTTGATACAAGATCACTTCGCCCGGCGCCTCTTCGGTGCCAGCGAACATGGAGCCCATCATGATGCTGCTTGCGCCGGCGGCAATGGCTTTGGCGATGTCACCGCTGAAACGCACGCCACCGTCACCGATTAAAGGCACACCTGTGCCCCTGAGCGCCGTGGCCACGTTGTCAATGGCGGTGATTTGCGGCACACCGACGCCTGCCACCACGCGCGTGGTGCAGATGCTTCCCGGTCCAATACCGACCTTCACGCCGTCGGCCCCTGCCTCGACCAGTGCCAATGCCGCTGCACCCGTGGCGATGTTGCCACCAATGACTTCCACGTGTGGGTAGTTTTGTTTGACCCAGCGCACGCGGTCGATGACCCCTTGGCTGTGACCATGCGCGGTATCGACGATCACAGCGTCGACGCCCGCGTTGACCAACGCCTCTACCCGCTCTTCGGTGCCTGCCCCAACGCCCACCGCTGCGCCAACGCGCAGTCGCCCAGCGCTGTCACGTGCGGCATTCGGGAAATTCAACTGCTTGGTGATGTCCTTGACCGTGATCAAGCCGCGGAGTTCAAACTGCTCGTTGACGACCAAGAGTCGCTCCAGCTTGTGCTTGTTCAGCAGGGCTTTGGCCTCCTCGGGCGTGGTGCCCTCAGGCACGGTCACAAGGCGCTCCGCTGGCGTCATGATGTCTCGGACTTTGGTGTCAAACCGGGTCTCAAAGCGCAGATCTCGACCAGTGACAATGCCCACCACACGAGGGCCCTCACACACGGGGAAACCCGACACGCCGAGCTCCTCGGACATAGCAATCACCTGGCGCACCGTGTGCTCAGGCGTGATCACGACTGGATCGCGCAAGACACCACTCTCGTAACGCTTGACTCGAAGCACTTCAGCGGCCTGTTCAGCTGCCGTGAGGTTCTTGTGCACGATGCCCATGCCGCCCTCTTGGGCCATCGCGATCGCCAGCCTGGCCTCAGTGACCGTGTCCATCGCGGCCGACACGAGCGGTAAATTGAGGGCGATGCCTCTGGAAAATTGGGTGGCGAGATTGGTGTCTTTGGGAAGGATGTTGGAGTATGCCGGCACCAAAAGCACATCATCAAAGGTCAGAGCCAGACCTTGTACACGCATGGTTTTCTCCCAAAAAGCGGATTGTACCGAACCCCAAACCGATTTCCGGCCGGCGCCACACCTTGGCGTGCGCCATCGAGCTGCGGGCCGGTTCGGCGCGCGCTCAGTAGCCTGGCTTGGCGCCAGGCCGTCTTTTCGAGAACAAGCCCGCAGACTTGCTGCCCTGCGACTTGAAACGCTCACGCCGCGCTACTTTGGGGTCAACCAAGAGTGGGCGACTCAGCTCTAGGCGGTCACCGTCTCGCAAGGTTTCGTCCAAGGGGACGCGACGGCCCCATAGACTGGTAGCCAAGTGTTCGTTCAAAGCAGATTCGATCACGGCGCGCCACGCTGCGCTGACTCCGCTGTCTTGCCGACAGGCGCGCAAACACTCCCCAATCGACACCGGTGACGCCAACTCGATGCGCCATTCATCGACGTGTCGGGCGGAGCTGGCGTGCATGAGGGTTATGCTGATCATTCAGGTGCCATCCCCGTAGACCGCATCGGCCCTTTTGACAAAAGCCTCAACCAAGGTACTTGCGATTTTGTCAAACACGGGGCCCACGACGCGCGCCAACATCGCGCTAGAAAAGTCATAGCGCAGATCAAACACCACTCGACAAGCGGGATCATCTGGCGAGCCTAAGTCATGGAATTCCCATCGTCCTTCCAAGTGGCTGAAGGGGCCGTCGACCAGTCTCATATCTAGGCTGGTGTCAGCGACTTGGACATTGCGGGTCACAAACGACTGGCTCAAGCCAGCTAGAGACATCCCAAGCTGAGCCGTGACGCCATCAGCGTGGACTTCAAGCACCTGTCCGTCACTGCACCAAGGCAAAAACTTGGGGTAGGAAGGGATATCCGTCACCAGCGCATACATTTGCGCGGCGCTGTGGGTGAGTAAAACCGTTTTCTCTATGACTTTCATACAATGACCGTTTGGGCAGTCGTCCATTTTAGATATTGAGTTGTAACACCATGGCCAAAGCCAACCCAGAAAACAAAAAAAGCAAAGGTTTGCCGAGCCGAATCGCCGAGAACAAAAAGGCGCTGTTCAACTACCACATCGAAGACCGCTTTGAAGCTGGCATGGTACTCGAGGGCTGGGAGGTCAAGGCGCTGCGCGCTGGCAAAGTTCAACTGACCGATGGATACATCGTCGTGCGCGCGGGTGAACTGTTTCTGATCGGATGCCAAATCAACCCCCTGATCAGCGCCAGCACGCACGTCCGAGCCGACACATCGCGCACCAAAAAATTATTGATGCACAAGGACGAAATCGAGCGCCTGATCGGCAAAGTGGATCAACGCGGATTCACGCTTGTGCCTCTGAACCTGCACTGGAAAAACGGGCGAGTCAAATGTGAGATTGCGCTCGCCAAGGGCAAAGCCGAATACGACAAGCGCGCAACGATCAAGGACCGCGAAGGCAAGCTCGAAGTGGAGCGTGCGATGAAAAACCGAACTCGCTAATCGCTTAGCCCACCCAACGCGATGTGTTGGGTCAGCGCGACCGCGCACCGCTTGATTTGATCAACATCAACGTGGCCGGGCTGCCCTGCACTCATAATGAGGCCTTCAATTTCAGGTTTGTCCATGGAAGAATTACTCAGCGCTCTGACCACTCCGCAAGTCTCGGTGCTCTTGGGCGTCATCGTTGGCTTGCTCTTTGGTGCTGCGGCTCAGCGCAGTCAGTTTTGTTTGCGCGCGGCGACCATCGAGTTTTGGCGCAAGTCACCGGGCGTGAAATTCACCATTTGGCTGTTCACGTTCGCCAGTGCCCTGCTGGTTGTCCAAGCGATGATTCAAACCGGCTGGCTACAAACGGCGCACATTCGCCAGCTCTCCACGACGGGGTCGATGTCTGGCGCAGTGATCGGCGGCTCACTGTTTGGGATTGGCATGATTTTGGCGCGAGGCTGTGCCAGCCGACTGTTGGTTCTGTCAGCAACGGGCAATCAACGTGCACTGGTCGCCGGCTTGATCGTGACGGTGGCGTCACAAGCTTCGTTGCGGGGCATTTTGTCGCCCGCCCGAGAAGGCATCTCTGGCTGGTGGCTGGTCGATGGCGCGCAGCGCAACTTGGCCGCCTACTTACCCAATGGCACACCACTTGCGTTCGCAGCACTGTTGCTTGCTGCAGCGATCTGGATGGGGCGGCGCAGCCAAGCGTCTGTTTGGGTTCAACTCGGAGCCGTTGCCGTTGGCCTGACCATCGCGCTGGGCTGGGCTGCAACCCAATGGCACGCGTCGTGGTCATTCGATGTGGTTCCCATCAAAAGCGTGAGCTTCACTGGCCCTTCAGCCGACACCCTCATGGGAATCATCAGCGAGCCAACTTTTCCGATGTCGTTCGACATCGGCATTGTGATGGGCGTTTTCGCTGGCTCGTTGATTGCATCGGTGCTGTCTGGAGAGTTCAAACTGCAAAGCTTCACCAGCGAAACAGGCCTATCGCGCTACATCATCGGAGCCATCTTGATGGGCTTTGGTGGCATGTTGGCTGGGGGGTGCGCGGTGGGCGCTGGCATCACGGGCGGCTCTGTGATGGCGATCACCGCTTGGGTGGCCTTGCTGTTCATGTGGCTGGCTGCCGGTGTGACCGACGCCTTGATTGACAAGCCCCGATCCAATTAAGCGCTCTTCACCCAGAGTCACACGCCCCACGCATTGACCGACTTGTGACCGCCAGTTCGACACGCCTTGGGTGAAGGTCTCACCAAAGGCCGCCATCGATCACAACCAGTGTTTGAGCGGATGGGCGTGCGGGTGCCAAGGACTGTCAAAAAATGCCTGCACGGTTGCCCCATCGACTTCACCGATGGTGGCTGGACTCCAACGCGGTGCATTGTCTTTGTCAATGACCAGGGCACGGATGCCCTCCACCGTTTCACTGCTGGTACCGGGGCGCAAATGGAAGCAATGGCGCACCATGTCGCGCTCCATGCGCAACTCGTCCTCCAAGGACATCCGGCGCGCTCTGCGGATCTGTTCAAGCACGACGTGCATCATCAAAGGCGATCGTTGCTGGAACACCTTCCATGCCGCCTGGGCCCACTCACCCTGATCTGCTTGCAATCGCTCGGCGATTTCAGGCAACGTGTCGGCGCTGTAAATGGCATTGATGGTCTGGATCTGATCTGCATGAGGGCTAGTAGACGGAATACTCAGGCCTTTGACCTTGGCTTCGATGTCAGCGGGGTTCGACGCTGCCCATTCAGGCAGCCCAGCCCAAATACTAGCCAATGACTCTTGCGCCACGGCCACGTCAGCCAGACCAAATGCGACCGCGTCACCTGCGCCGATGACTTGGCCTCCCAGTCCCAGCCACTCGCCGACCGAGCCCGGACACTTGCCTAAAAAATAGCCTCCACCGACATCCGGGAAGAGTCCAATGTTCGTCTCTGGCATCGCCATCTTGGTGGTCGGCGTGACAATCCTAAGGCTGCCCCCTTGACTGATGCCCATGCCGCCGCCCATGACCACGCCGTCCATCAAAGCGATGTAAGGCTTGGGGTAGGTGAATATCAGCTGGTTGAGCGCGTATTCCTCAGTGAAAAAATCCTCAAGCCTGGGGTCTCCAGCGAGCGCTGCCTCGTGGAAAAAGCGGATATCGCCTCCCGCACAAAAATGGCCAAACGGTCCCTGCTTGTTGCTTCCACGGATTGCAACGGCTCGGACACTGGCGTCATCCCGCCATTGCAACAACGCCAAGGTGATGCCTCTCACCATGTCCAGAGACAGCGCGTTCAGGGCACCCGGGCGGTTGAGCGTGATCAAGCCCACAGCGCCGGATTGTTCAATGATCAAATCGTTGGTAGTCATAGTCGTTAGGTTGCGCAATGAGAGGACGCGCTCAGTGGTTCATGGATGATGCGGGTGGCGCACCGTTGGTACTTCGATGCGCATTGGCGCTTGAATTGAAACAAGTCGATGGGGTGACTTTAGCAATTTCATTGGCGCCCCTTCGGCACTGACGCGACAGCCCCATTTCGCCAGCATAAAAAAGGCCGCCGAACGGGGTCAGGCGGCCTGTAGCAGAGAGTCTGAAGTCAATCAGACATCACGAGAAGCGCGCTTGCGCTCATGCTCTTTCAAGAAACGTTTGCGAAGGCGGATGCTCTTTGGGGTGATTTCCACCAACTCATCGTCATCAATGAACTCAACGCCGTACTCAAGCGACAACTCGATGGGTGGTGTGATCTTGACGGCATCTTCCTTGCCGCTGACGCGGAAGTTGGTGAGCTGCTTGGTCCGTGTGGCGTTCACAACGAGGTCATTGTCCCGACTGTGGATACCCACAATCATGCCCTCGTAAACGGGGTCTCCGGCGCGCACAAACATACGGCCACGGTCATCGAGTTTGCCCAGGGCATAGGTGAAGATCTCGCCGTCATCCATCGAGATCAGCACCCCATTCTTGCGGCCGCCAATGTCGCCTTTGTGGGGCTCGTAGCTGTCGAAAATATTGGAGATCAAGCCAGAACCACGGGTCAAGTTCAAGAATTCGTTGGTGAATCCAATCAAACCGCGGGCGGGAATACGGTACTCCAGGCGCACACGACCTTGGCCGTC
>JBEAPX010000172.1:0-4542 GCA_041164205.1 Pseudomonadota bacterium | reverse complement strand
TGATACCCACATTCTCTATTTTTTGGGTGTCACCATGAATGCCATTGCCGACCCGCTCCTCTTGCAATCCCCTGGGACTTGGGCCGACGCGCCTGAACACCACGGCAGTCTGCGACTTGCGATCGCCCAAGGCCTCCTGCTGTCTGAGCAAGAGGCTGTGCAAGCGTTGCTCGATCAGCGCCACACCAGCGAGATCCATCAAGCACGCGTTCGCACGCAGGCCGCTGCATTGATCAAAGGACTCAAGGCCCATCAACACCGCAGCGCTCAAGCCAACTTGGTCCAGAACCTACTGCAAACCTATACCCTGAGCTCGCACGAAGGCATCGCCTTGATGTGTCTGGCGGAATCGCTGCTGCGGATTCCAGACGCTGCCACGCGCGACGCCATCATTCGCGACAAGCTTTGTCGCGGCCAGTGGGCTGAGCACCTGGGTCAGAGCGAATCGGTGTTTGTCAACGCGGCCACTTGGGGGCTTCTCATCACCGGAAAAATGCTGCGTGCACCCGCCACGACCTCCTTGAGTGGTGGCTTACACCAGTGGCTACAACAAGCGAGTGCGCCGGTGATTCGACAAGCCGTTGCGATGGCCATGCGCATCATGGGTGAACAGTTTGTGGCCGGTGTCACCATCCAACGCGCCACTCAACACGCGCGTACACAAGAGCAGCGGGGCTACCGTTACAGCTACGACATGCTCGGCGAAGCGGCCATGACCGAACAAGACGCGCAACGCTACTTACAGGCTTATGCACACGCCATTGATCACATCGGCCTCACTGCGCAAGGCGACAACGTGATTGAGCGTGCGGGCATATCGATCAAGCTCTCTGCCTTGCACCCACGCTACCAGCGCGCCCAGAGGCAGCGCGTCATGAACGAACTGTATCCACGACTGCTGGGATTGGTGCGACGTGCCAAGGCCTGCGGCATAGGCATCAACATTGATGCAGAGGAAAGCGAGCGCTTGGAACTGTCCCTCGATTTGCTTGAGCGCTTGTGCTTTGAGCCTGAATTGGCCGGCTATGACGGCATCGGGTTTGTGATTCAAGCCTACCAAAAGCGTTGCCCTGCTGTGATTGATTGGCTGATTGATCTGGCCCAGCGCAGCGGGCACCGGCTGATGGTGCGCTTGGTCAAAGGGGCTTATTGGGACAGTGAAATCAAACGCGCACAGCTCGACGGCCTTGCGGAGTACCCGGTTTACACCCAAAAGGCCCACACCGATCTCTCTTATTTGGTGTGCGCCCAAAAGCTGCTGGCTGCGCCCGAATCGATCTATCCGCAATTTGCAACACACAACGCACACACCGTGGCGTCGATTGTTCAGATGGCAGATCCAGCGCGTGAGCACTCGAGTCAATACGAGTTTCAGTGCTTACACGGGATGGGCGAAGCCCTGTATGACCAAATCGTCGATGCGCAGCACCCGCTTGTACCCACCCGCCCTTGTCGCATCTATGCACCTGTGGGTTCGCACGACACCTTGCTGGCCTACTTGGTTCGGCGCCTACTTGAGAACGGCGCCAACACCTCCTTCATCAACCAGGTGGCCGACAAACAGCTGCCCATCGAATCGCTCACTCGGGATCCAGCCCAAGCCATTGAACGCGCACGGGCGGCCCACCCGCTGCGCAAAGATGTCAATCCACACATCGCCATGCCAAGGGATATCTACGGGGATCACCGCAGCAATTCAAAGGGCCTCGACCTCGATGACGAAAGCACTTTGCACACCATCGGCGTGGCGCTTCAACACACGGCCCTTCACCCGCTAGACGCTCCGCTGCTGGCTGTCACTGAGCCTACGCGTGATCGACCCTGGCTGACCTTGCGCAACCCTGCCAACCACCATCAAGTCATTGGACGGGTGCAGCCTGCGACGTCTGACGACATCGAAGAGGCCATGCAGGTGGCGCAACAGAGTGCCGCCGCTTGGAGCCAGACCAGCGCCAGCGAGCGGGCGGCGATGTTGCTCAAAGCCGCCGATTTGATCGAGCAAGACACCCCAAGCTTTGTCGCCCTGTTGATGATCGAGGCCGGCAAAACAGCAGCCAACGCCTTGGCTGAGGTTCGCGAAGCCATCGATTTCTTGCGCTATGACGCCGCACAGATTGACCCACACTTCACTGCCGCCGACCATCGCCCGCTCGGACCGGTGGTGTGCATCAGTCCGTGGAACTTTCCTCTGGCCATCTTTGTCGGCCAAATCGCTGCCGCACTCGCGGCGGCCAACCCCGTTGTCGCCAAGCCAGCGGAGCAAACGCCCTTGGTCGCCAACCGAGCGGTTTCCAAGATACTCCAAGCGGGCGTGCCCACCCAAGTCTTGCAACTGCTGCCCGGAGATGGCGAGACCGTCGGCGCCGCCTTGGTGTCTCACCCCTTGACGGCAGGCGTGGTCTTCACGGGCTCCACTGAAGTGGCCAAGTTGATTCAGATAAGCCTGTCCCAGCGCTTGGGTCCTGACGGTCAATCGATCCCCTTGATCGCTGAAACCGGTGGTCAAAACGCCATGATTGTCGACTCTTCTGCTCTCACGGAACAAGTGGTTGCCGACGTGTTGTCGTCAGCCTTTGACAGTGCAGGTCAACGCTGCTCAGCCTTGCGAGTGCTCTTTTTGCAAGAGGACATTGCAGACAAAACGATGGCAATGCTGCGCGGGGCGATGTCGGACCTGGTTGTCGGTAACCCTGCAAAACTCAACACCGATGTCGGCCCCGTGATCGACTCACAAGCCCAAGCATTGATTGAAAAACACGTCGACACCATGCGCGCTGCAGGTCATGCGATCACGCAGTGCACGATGTCAGCAGATGCCGATCAGGGCACTTTTGTGCCACCCACCTTGATTGAAATCGATGACTTGTCAGCGCTGCGTCGCGAAATCTTTGGCCCCGTTTGTCACGTGGTGCGCTACCCGGCGGATCAGCTCGACGCTGTGGTTCATCAAATCAATCAGCTCGGTTACGGCCTAACCATGGGCCTGCACAGCCGCTGCGACGCGACGGCTGCGCGGGTGCAAAGTTTGGCGCGGGTTGGCAACCTGTACATCAACCGCAACCAAGTCGGCGCTGTCGTCGGCGTCCAGCCTTTTGGTGGCGAAGGACTTTCGGGGACCGGGCCCAAAGCAGGCGGTCCTCTGTATCTCTACCGCCTGCTGTCTCATCGCCCTGACACACACGTTCATGCTTTGGTACGCGATGCCCTCAACGCACCCATCACCTTGGCCGGACCCACCGGCGAACACAACACTTATCGGCTGATACCGCGCCAGCACGTGCTGTGTTGGAGTGACCAACCGACCGTGCTGGAGCAGATGGTGATCGCGGTTCAAGGCGTAGGAGGCACGCCACTGTGCATCGAGGCGCAGATGACCAATCTGAGCCACCGTGCGGGCGTACGCACCGTGACATGGAACAAGGACTGCGACTTGAATGGCATGTTGCTCGACTTTGCATTGGTCTGCGCTGACGATGAAACCGTGTTGACACTGCAGGCCCAATTGGCGCGGCGAGCTGGCCCCATCATCGGGTTATGGCGCTGGATGACGTCGCAACGGGCCGTGCCACTGGAGCGCCTGGTGGCAGAGCGCAGCGTCAGCCAGAACACCACCGCATCAGGTGGCAATGTGGCATTGATGCGCCTTGACTCGTCAACGCTGGCGTGAACCCAAAGCGGTCAGCGAGGCTGGCCCATCACGGTCCCCTCGCGCCGTGGGTCTGCGCCGCCTTCCCAATGGTCTGAGCGGCGCATCAAAATTTGAGTCCCGCTCGTCAAATCAAGCGCCCGAACCTGCGGACCGCGTGCCGCCAGTCGCGCGCTGGTTGATGCATCAAATCGATCTCGCTCCAGCACGCTGACGGTGCCTGTGGTGCCAAAGTTGGGGGCCGCTGTGGCTTGCTGTGCATCCATACCCCAGTGTCCCATCGCCCACAGCGCCTTGGCGACGTAATGGATGATGAAGCTGCCTCCAGGGCTGCCGAGCGCACCAATGGGTTCACCCGTTTGGGCATCCAAAATCACCGTCGGCGCCATGGACGAGCGCGGCCTCTTGCCGCCCTCCACCCGGTTCGCAATCGGGCGACCGGCTGGGTCTAGTGGTGTGAAAGAAAAATCGGTGAGTTGGTTATTGAGCAAAAATCCGCGCACCATCACTTGTGCACCAAAGGCTGTTTCGATGCTGCTGGTCATCGAGACCAATTGCCCTTTGGCATCGACCACGCTGATGTGCGTGGTGCCATATTCGGGTTGGTCGGGCATGGCACCCCAAGGCCAGGGTTGCCGCGTGGCCGAACGTTCAGACGCCTGCGTCTCATTGGGTTGGCCGGCCTGTGCCGGTGCGAGACTTGGGCCGCTCGGTGACAAGTCGATCAACTGCGCGCGGGCAGACAAATATTGCTTATCGAGCAAACTAGACCAATGGCCTGCTGGTGGCGACACATAGTCAGGATCAGCGACATACAACGCCCGATCTGCAAATGCCAAACGCGCTGCGTCCATATAGGCGTGTAACCATTCGGGCGTGAGTTGATCGAACGCTGC
>JBEAPX010000171.1:0-5863 GCA_041164205.1 Pseudomonadota bacterium | reverse complement strand
CTCCAAATGACTAGCCCATACTTCGTTTCACACACGTCGATCATCTTTCACCCACACTTTCATCCAATGTTTTCTGAATGGGGCTTAGCAGGTAATTCAATACACTTCTTCTACCTGTCTTGATTTCTGCAGTGATGTTCAAACCAGGTGTCAGAGGCATTTGCTTGCCGTCCACCAGCAAGCTGTTTCGCTTGGGGCATGGAAACCCAGGAAAACTTTTTTCATCAAGGGCAAGTTGATGCCGCAGGAGTTGGGGGTCTGCCGCAATGCCATAGATTCGCGCAATCAGGCACAGCAACTCCAACTGCTTTTGCACCGACACAACCGAGTCAGCGACGGGAACATCTGCCACGCCTTAAAGCTCCTAAAATTTGCCCTAATTTAACAATTAAATATTGCTTTTTATTTAAAAATTTAAGATTAAATGATACTTTTTGAACAAAATAAGGAGCGTGTTCAAAACCCTGTCGTCCGGGGTCAGTGAACCGCATCAGCGTGCCTGCCAAAATCGCCATGAAGCGAGAAGACCTTCGGCTGAATCTGAACAAGCGCCGTACACGCAAGGCGGTTTTTCTAGGCGAGCTGGACTTGGTGGTGCCCATGGACAGTCGCTATCTATTCATTTCAAGCTCAAAGTGGCAACCAGCTTATTTATCCACTGCACACCCTAAAAACCGTATGCCACCGGCAGTGCCCTTGCGCGCGCCAACGCCTGGGTCCAAAATGGGCTTTCAACCACAAGGAGCGCAGTTATGGAAATCAATGTCGGTGGGTTTGATCGCATCGCACGCATCGCAATCGGTGCTGTGTTGGTTCTTTTGGCGCTGACTGGAACCATCAGCGCATGGGGCTACTTGGGACTGATTCCTTTGGCCACAGGGCTCTTTAAGGTGTGCCCGGCGTACAGCTTGTTGGGCATCAAGACGTGCCCCATGAACGCATCTGATCCCAAGCAGTGAAGGTGTAGCCCCGGCGGCTCGAGGCTTGGGAGGGACCCTCAGCCACGCCAACCCTGGGCCCCCCCAGGCAGCAATGCGTGTATTGGCGTGCCTGGGCGTGCCTGGGCCTGTCCAACGCGTGATTGACGAGCGCAACCTGGGCGCCCACGATGGCGTTTTTCATCTTGGAGTTCGTCATGCATATTCCTAGCGTTCAATCGTCCGTCAGCCCCGAAGAGTGGCAAATCCGCTGCGACCTTGCCGCGTGCTACCGCCTGGTGGCGGCGTATGGCTGGAGTGACTTGGTGTTCACCCACATCAGCGCGAAGCTGCCCGATTCAGTGACTGGCGGCGAACATCAGTTTTTGATCAATCCCTATGGGTTGATGTTTGACGAGATCACCGCATCGAGCTTGGTCAAGGTGGACATGGCCTGCAACAAGCTGATGGACTCGCCATTTCCGGTCAATCCGGCTGGTTTCGTGATTCATAGCGCGGTGCATGAGGCCCGCCCTGAAGTGACCTGTGTGCTGCACACGCACAGCCGCGCCGGCGTTGCCGTAAGCGCGCAGGCCTGTGGCGTATTGCCGATCAGCCAGCAAAGCACTTTTGTGATCACTTCGTTGGGTTACCACGACTATGAGGGTGTGGCCCTGAGACCCGACGAGCAACCCAGACTGCAAGCAGATCTGGGCGACAACACCTATTTGATGCTGCGCAACCACGGCTTGTTGACCGTGGGCAAATCGATTCCTGAGGCGTTTTTGAATATGTACACCTTTGAAAACACCTGCCGCATTCAAATCGACGCACAAGCTGGTGGTGAATTGGTTCATGTGAACCCAGCGATTTTGAACAGCATGGGCGAAGTCATGAAGGTCGCGACAGCGGGGCTGGGGTCGCAAGTGGCCTGGCCGGCTCTGTTGCGTAAGTTGGAGCGGATGGGCTCAGACCACGCCAGCTAAAGCCGAATCATTTGGCTCAGAGTCAGCTGCCGGCGGGGCCATACCTGCTGCGCTGGCTCTTTTTTTTTGGGTTGTTTGCGGCTGGCGATGGGGTCTTGGGTGACTTTGGCTGGCATTCGCCAGAGGCCCAACTGGCGTCAGGCGTTGGCTGGCGTTTTGCGATGGGCCAAGGGGTAGCCTTTGGCTTTGTATTGCGCCCAACGTTGGCGCCCGGCTTGTACCGCGGCCTCGTCGGTAGCGATCACTTCGATGACTTTCTCAAACGCTTCGAACCCCTCGGGCCAGCTTTGGGTCAGGTTGACTAGCCAGCCGCGCGCCGGCACCGCGTGGGCACTTTGCGCGACCAAGACCAAACTGCGATCGATCACTGCCGCGGCAGAGTCCTGGCGACCCAATGGGACCAAGGTGGTCTTGTCCAACGATGCGATGGCCTCTTCGAGCGCATCCATTTGCGTTGATTCGCACAGCAACACCAACGGCTGTTTGAGTTGGGTGGCCTTGCGAACCAACCGTGCTGCATATTGCAACGGTTGGCTCACGTCCGAATGAAAGTCCAGAGCAGTCACTGGCTCGTCCGATCAGTTCGATTTGGCCGCACGGCGAGGCGCCTTTTTGGTGGCCGCAGGGGCTTTCGCCTTGGGCACTTGTGACAGCACGTGCTCCACCAACAAAGGAACGGGGCGACCGGTGGCCCCTTTTTTGGCACCACTGTCCCAAGCCGTGCCAGCGATGTCCAGGTGCGCCCAGTCGTAGTCGACAAATTTTTGCAAGAACTTGGCGGCGGTGACCGAGCCCGCATCGCGCCCGGCGATGTTGGGGATGTCTGCGAAGTTGGACTTCAGGCCCTCGGCATATTCGTCGTCCAGGGGCATCCGCCAGCAAGGGTCAGACACCTTGTCACCCGCCGCCTGCAGTGACTGGGCCAGCGCATCGGAGGTGGCGTACATACCGGTGCGCACATGACCGAGCGCGATCACACAAGCGCCGGTCAAGGTGGCCACATCGATGACGTGGCGGGGCTTGTAGCGCTTGGCGTAGGTCAGCGCATCGCACAGAATCAGGCGACCTTCTGCGTCGGTGTTCAAGATCTCAATGGTCTGTCCGCTCATGCTGGTGACGACGTCACCTGGCTTGGTCGCGCGGCCACTGGGCATGTTTTCACACGCGGGGATCAGTGCGACCACATTGACCTTGGGCTTGAGCACACTCAATGCTTTCATGGCGCCAAGCACGCTGGCAGCACCGCCCATGTCGAATTTCATCTCATCCATACCAGGACCGGGCTTGAGTGAGATGCCACCGGTGTCAAAGGTGACGCCTTTGCCGACGAGCACCACGGGGGCTTCCGACTTGGCCGCGCCTTGGTATTCCATGACGATGAATCGCAAGGGCTGGTCTGATCCCGCCGCGACCGACAAGAACGCGCCCATTTTCAATTTGCGCACTTCGGCAGGGCCCATGACTTTGACCGTCATGTGTTTGGCTTTGCCCAATGTCTTGGCCACCTCACCCAAGTGGGTTGGGGTGGCGTGGTTGGCTGGGCGATTGGCCCACTCACGCGCCAGCGCGACGCCTTCCCACACGCCCAGTCCGCGAGCCACGCCCTCTTGTGCCGAGGCGTTCAGACCACCGGTGAACATCAAGGAGCGCTGTGGCTGAGCCTTTGCCGTGGCGGCTTTGGTTGTCTGATAGACGTAGAAAGATTCTTGCGCCGCCATGGCCAAGTGCTGCCACACCAAAGCATCCAGTGGACCAGCCTCGACGTGAACGGTGACCTTTTTGACGCTTGGCTTGCCTTGCCCGCTGAGGCCTTGGCGAAGCGCCTTTTGCCATGCCTTAGGGGTGCTGTCCCCCACTCGCACAGCGACGACCTGTTTGGCCTTGATGCCAGCCATGCCGTAAGCTTGAACGGCGTCGCCTGCCTTGACCAAATCCTTGGCTTGAATGGCAGCGCCCAGCCATTGGCCTAACGGGCCAGCGTCAGACACTTTGTCAGCACCCAGCAGCACGACCAAAACATCGCAAGAAATTTGAGATGCGGCCGCCATTCCCATAGATTTGGTCTCAACGTTCATAATTCGCCCTTAGTTGTTCGGTGTCTCAATGTTATTCCATTCTTCAATCCGCAAAGAATTAGGGCGCAGTTTTTGGGCCTCGTGGGTGGTGTTATTCACCATTGCCATGACGGTCCGTTTGGTGCGCACGCTGCACGATGCCAATGTGGGCCGTGTGGACCCCCAGGCCATCACGGTGGCCATGGGCTATGCCGCTTTGGGGCAGATGCCCGCCATCATCACCATTGCACTGTTCATTGCCACGGTATCGGTGCTCTCTCGGATGTACCGCGACAGCGAAATGGACATTTGGCTGGGCAGCGGCCAGGGCCTAGCGAGGCTTGTCACGCCGCTTTACCAGTTTGCCGTTCCGCTGCTGCTGGCCATCGCGGCCCTGCAGTGGTGGGTATGGCCTTGGACCAATCAACAAATTCAAGACTTGCGTCAACGCTATGAGCAACGCGCAGACATCGATCGCGTGACGCCCGGCCAGTTTCAAGAGTCGGGCGATGGCAAGAAGGTCTTTTTTGTCGACAAAAACGTGGAGGCCTCTGGCGTTGCTCGCAGCTTGTTTTACCTTGACCGCTCGTCCGGCAGTGACGTGGTCATTACCTCTCGATCCAGCAAAAGCAACAAGAGCGAGGGCAACGACAGCGAGCAGGCTTCGGTCACCTTGATCGATGGAGAGCGCGTGCAGCGCTTGCCTGAGGGGGAAGGGTTTCGAGTCATTCAGTTCGGTGAATTGACCATCGCGATGGACAACCCATCGGCGCAACTGCAAGGCGCGGGTGCGCGTGCCATGCCCACGCTCGAACTGATTCAAAGCAACGCGGCATGGGCCAAAGGCGAACTGGCCTGGCGCGCGGGGATGGTCTTATTGGCAGCCAACTTGGTCATGATCGCCTTGGCCATCGCGCAGGTGAATCCGCGCCTGGGCAGCGGAGCAAGCATCGCCACTGCGGCGTTGACAGCCATTGTTTACTTCAACCTCACCACGGTTTCACAAAGCTGGGTGTCCAGCGGCAAAGTGAGTCTATTGGGCGCGACCTTGGGGTTGCACGGCGGTATTTTGTTGCTCAGTGCGTTGTGGCTGGCCAAGCGCCATCACCAATGGCATTGGCGCCATTTGGTGTCGGCGAGCGCATCGGCGAGGTCTGCGGCATGAAGACTTTTCGCGTCCTGATCCAGAAAGAGATCTTGAGGGCTTCGTTGTGGACCCTGGCCGGTTTTGTGTCGCTGATGACGTTTTTTGATTTGCTTGACGAGTTGAAGTCGGTGGGACAACCTGCCATCGCCAACCCAGGACGCGTTTACGGCATGAGAGACATCGCCATCGACTTGGCGCTGGGCATCCCAACGCACGCCTACACCTTGATGCCGATTTGTTTGCTGATTGGCGGCGTGTTTGTGATGTCAAGGCTGGCACAAAACTCAGAGTTCACTGTGTTGCGAATCGGTGGGCTAGGCCCCGGGCTGGCCTTGCGTTCATTGGCGATGACTGGGGTGATCATGGGGGTGGCCACGTTTGTGGTGGGTGACTATGTGGTTCCAGTGATGGAGCGGCAACAGGCGCTGCTGAAGTCGCAGTTTCTAGGAAAAATCAGTTCGGGTCGCACCGGCGCTTGGCTTAAGGAGCGCACCGAACAAGGTGGCGTTGCGGTCAACATCGGTGCGCTGGATGCCACGGGTAACCCCGAATCGATTCGTATTTTTGAGTTCAACGTGCAAGGCCGTTTGATCCAAGAAACCCAAGCCGCATCAGCGGAGATTGCAGAGGACGGCGTGTGGGTCTTGCGCCAAGCCAAACGCGTCGTCTTTCCCGAAAGCGATGCCGCGGGGCAAGTGCAAGACACAACGGTGGATCAGCTGCGCTGGCCTTCGAGCTTGACCGCGAGCATGGTGTCGG
>JBEAPX010000170.1:0-8076 GCA_041164205.1 Pseudomonadota bacterium | reverse complement strand
ATCGGTACAAAAATACCCAAACGGCCATCGTATTTGCCGCCGTTGCGCACGGTGTCATAGTGGCTGCCCGTCATGAGGGCTGGGGCCTCGCGGTCCTCCCCCCAGTAGCGTCCCACCACATTGCCGACCGCATCGGTCTCGACTTCATCAAAGCCGCAGCGATTCATCCAATGGCTGATGCGCTGGGCACAAGCTAGGTGCGCGGCCGTGAGGTAGGTGACGGTGAGCTCGCCGCGTTCCATGGCGTCGGGTTCGCTGTGCTGGGCGAGTTGCTCCTGCCAGTCCCACACTTGCTCGCCCTGAGTCGGCGCGAGCTGAAATTTGTCTTGCAGGCGAATCTCAGCGATCCGGTGGATATTGCGGATGCACTCCTCCAGTTCGAAGTCAGGGTGGTTGTGCAGTCGCCTTTCGAATGTCGCAATGATTTGAGCCTTGTTCAGGCCATCGCCTCTTGGGCCGCGGACCGCCAAGATGAACGGCCAGCCGAAGCGCGCGTTGTAGTCGGCGTTCAACTGTTGAATGTGAGCGAACTCTTCGGGAGTGCACTGCGTCAAACCGGCCTTGGACTGTTCGTTCGTGCTCTCAGCTGTCAAAGTGTTGGCCACCATGGCCTTGCCAGCCAGCTCAGGGTGGGCGCGGATCAATGCGATTTTGGCGTCACGCCCGGCCGCTTCAAGGACCTGCGTCATGCAATATTTGAGTGCAGCGACACTGGCAAATGGGCGCTGAGCCACGGCCTGTTCGGCGATCCAAGGAGTGTGTTCGTAGAGGCCATCGAGCGCGGCCAGCGCCGCTTTGGCATCGATCCGATTGAAGGTCTCGAAATTCATGCTTTCACCTCGAGGGGGTGGGTTTGCGCCCAATGCTGTGCGATGTCTAGCCGGGTTGCGATCCATACGTCTGCGTGTTGTTGGATGTAGTCCAAGAAGCGTTGCAACGCGGTGATGCGCCCGGGGCGTCCAAGCAAGCGGCAGTGCATCCCAATGCTCATCATCTTGGGGCGGTTGAGTCCGCTGGGATCACCTTCCGCATACAGCACGTCGAAGGTGTCTTTCATATAAGCAAAAAACGGGTCTGCATGGCTATATCCCTGGGGCAATGCAAAGCGCATATCGTTGCAGTCAAGGGTGTATGGCACGATCAGTTGATGGGTGTCGCTGCCGTCTGTTTTGCGCAGCTTCATCCAAAACGGCAAGTCGTCACCGTAGTAATCGGCGTCATAAGCGAAGCCACCGTAGTCCGCAACGAGCTGGTGCGTGTGGGGACTGTCGCGCCCGGTGTACCAACCCAATGCGCGTTGTCCCACCAAGTCTTGAATGATCGACATCGCCTCTGCCATGTGCGCGCGCTCTTCGTCGATGGGCATATTTTGGTAATGGATCCATTTGAGGCCATGGCACGCGATCTCATGTCCCAGTTCGACAAACGCGGCTGTGGTCTCGGGGTTGCGTTTCAACGCACTTGCCACGCCAAAAATGGTCAACGGCAATTGACGCTGCTCGAATTCACGCAGCAATCGCCACACGCCGGCTCTTGAGCCGTATTCGTACACCCCGTCCATGCTCATGTGGCGCGCAGGGTAGCTGGCTGGATTGAACATCTCTGACAAAAATTGCTCGCTGCCTGCGTCGCCGTGGAGGATGTTGTTTTCTCCGCCTTCCTCAAAGTTCAAGACGAACTGAACCGCAATTCGCGCCCGATGTGGCCATTGTGCGTGTGGCACATCACGGCCGTAGCCGCGCAGGTCTCGGGGGTATGTGTGGGTGGCGTCGTAAATCATGCGGCGGTACGTTGGGTTTGGAGTGCGGTGTTGGGAAACGCGAGGCTGGCCTCAACGTGGTCGAGGTGCGCGTTCATCAATTCAAGTGCCTTTGCCGCATCGCGCGCGCGGATCGCTTCGACGATATCGGCGTGCTCTGTGTTGGAGCAGGTGGCGTCTTGTTTGCTTTGGTACATCAGCGTGATCAAGGCGCAGCGGGAGATCAGGTCGCCCAGCAGTCTCGCGAGCACCTCATTGCCGAGTTGCCGTGCCATCACGACGTGAAAATCACCCAGCAAATCGGTGCGTTGGGCGACATCGTTTTGGCGAATTGCAGCGGCTTCGCGGAGCACGTGGGCGTCTAGAGCGCGCAAGTGTTTGGCAGAGGCGTGTTGCACCAATTGGCGGATCAGGTCGTTTTCCAAGACACGGCGCACAGCGAAGACTTGCTTGGCTTCTTGCACAGAGGGCTCTGCAACAAAAGCACCCCGAGCGGGCTCCAGCCGGATCAAGTGGTTTTGCTCTAACTGATACAAAGCTTGTCTGACCAAAGTGCGCGAGACGCCAAAGGTATCGGCCAAGCGTTGCTCAACGAGCTTTTCACCGGGCTGCAGGCGATGGTCGACAATGGCGCGCTTGAGCGATTCGACAATGACAGCGGTTGGGGTGGGGTCCATAAACGTGGCCTATGCAATGTAGAAATATTGTATACAATCTTTGGAAAAAGATGCAATGCATTTCTGCCAAACACGCAGGATAAGTGGGTTTACAAGGAGAACGCAATGGGCTTGAGTACACACGTTTTGGACACCATGCACGGCACGCCAGCGGCAGGCATGGCGGTTCAGTTGTATGCAACTTCTGGCGGCCAAGTTGAGCTGTTGCAGAGTTTCTCGCTCAATGAGGACGGACGCAACGCCAATGGCCTGCTGATTGGCCATGACGCCCTGCAAAAAGGAACTTACCGTTTGGTCTTTGATGTGGCGGGGTACTTCGCAGCACGCGGGGTGGTGCTTCCTGAACCGAATTTTTTGAACCAAGTGAGTTTGGACTTTGGCGTGGCCGATGTCGCAGCGCACTACCACGTGCCATTGCTGGTCAGTCCCTGGAGCTATTCGACGTACCGAGGCAGCTGAAGCGCGGCAGTTGAGGCGTTGCGCCCCGTGGCCCCAACTTGGTTTAGTCTTCGACGGGTTTTCGGTCCAGCTGCCCCTCGGTGAGGGTGTCGAGCTGGAACAATCCGTTGCGGTGCCATAGCCAGGTGTCCACGTACGCCACCTCTCCCAATGTTTCAGGCACGGGAAAAGGTTGGGCGTCGGACACGATGCGCTGAATTTCCCGGGCAATGTGCGGTTGGTCGCGTGGCTCACGCAGCCATTCGAATTTAGTGATTCGCCCAGAACCATCGATAAACAGCCGCGTCACACTGATGGATGCCAAGAGAGGGGGCATCTGTCCGTGAAAAATTTTGTCTTGATTGATGCGGTAGATGTGCTCGGCGCCGTCACGGCGGTAATCCCGCGGCGTCTGGGCCACCGATGGCGGGGGCGGCGGGCGCTGCTCGCCCGCACTTGCCGCGCTGGTTTCAGTGCCGGTGGGCTGCTGCTGGGCTGTCGGAACTGCGCAGGCGCCAAGCAGCAAGCTGATCAGCCCAATGACCCCATACCGGCGGGTGCGCGGGGCCAGGGCATGGGGATGCAGGTGAGGGGGCAAACCAAACAACATGGCGCACAGTCTAGCGGTATCCAGCGACACGGGCCTCAGTGCTATCCATAGGTGGTGGACTCTGGGGGCTAGCGTCCCGCTATATCTAAGCCCAAGGGGTGGTTTTTAGCCCATAGAAGCCCCAGTCCCTTTAGAATCGAACTCTCATTTGCTCGTCCTCCGATGGAGGGCGATTCGCCAGTTCTATTGCTAAAGAGCCTGCTCATCCATGAACCAAGTCACTAATACGGTGCGCTTTGTACTTGACGGTCAAATCGTTGAGGCACAAGGCGAGCGCCGCACCACCACTGTCCTCGATTACTTGCGTGAGCAAATGCACCGGACCGGCACCAAAGAAGGTTGCGCCGAAGGCGACTGTGGTGCGTGCGTCATCATGGTGGGAGAGCTCAATGCCAAGGGTGACAGTATTGATTACGTGCCGGTCAACAGCTGCATTCAATTGCTGCCCTCGTTGGATGGCAAATCGGTCAAAACGGTAGAGAGCCTGAAGAAGGCAGACGGCAGCTTGCACCCGGTGCAGCAAGAGATGATTGCCTGCCACGGCTCCCAATGTGGTTTTTGCACGCCCGGCATCGTGATGAGTCTGGTGAACTTGGTTCAGGTCGTGCCCCAGCCCAATCGCCAGCAAATCACCGATTCCCTGAGTGGCAATTTGTGTCGTTGCACGGGCTATAAGCCCATCATCGAAGCGGCGACCAAAGCTTGCCAAAAGCCTGAGCTCTTGAAGCTGGAGGACAGCGCCGATGTGCCCTTGCTCCAAGAGATTCAGCGCGCCAAGACGCCAACCCTGAGCCTTGAGGGCGACATCATCGTGCAGCCGGTGGTGCGTACGCGCAAAGGCAACGAGTTTGTCTCCCCAGCCACGTTGGCTGAGGTGGCTGACTACTTGGTGAAGCACCCCACAACGACCTTGCTGGCTGGCAGCACCGAAGTGGGTCTGCAAGTCAACAAACAGTTCTTCCGGCCAGAGCACATCATGTACCTAGGCAACGTGGATGAGTTGCGCCAAGTGAGTGAGACCGCACAGGCCTGGCGCATCGGGGCAGCGGTGTCGCTGGCCCAAGTCGAACAGATGGTTGCTGCGGCTTACCCAGACTTTGCCGAGGTGTTGCGCCGCTTTGGCTCTCCCCCCATTCGCAGCACAGCCACGCTGGCTGGCAACATTGCCAACGGCTCACCCATCGGCGACTCCATGCCCTGCTTGATGGCGCTGGGTGCCGACCTGATCTTGCGCCGAGGTGACGTGACGCGCACGGTGCCATTGGACCGCTTCTACACGGGCCAAAAGCAAAACGTGTTGCAGGCCGGTGAATTCATCGAGGCGGTGGTTCTGCCCAAGCCCGATGGCAAACGCGTGTTCCGTGCCCACAAGGTGAGCAAGCGCTTCGAGCAAGACATCTCTGCCACCTGCGCTGCGATCACCTACACCTTGAACGATGGCAAGCTGACCCAAGTGCGATTGGCCTACAACGGCTTGGCCCCCTCACCCTGCCGCGCGCCCAAACTGGAGGCTGTGCTGGAGGGCAAGACCCCGGCCCAAGTCGCCGCCGCTGATTTGGACGCAGCCATTGCTGATAGCTTTGTGGCACGCGACGGTTTGCGTGCGACTTGGACCTACCGATCGCTGGTGGCACGCAACTTGGTGCTCGAATTCATCGAAGAACCCACTGTGGAGGTGGCATAAATGAACGCTCTCACCCAACTCAAGAACCTGCTGCCTGCAAGTGGCGTGCAGCAAGGCACCGATGTGATCCACGAGTCTGCGCATCTTCACGTCACTGGCGGGGCGACATACACCGACGATATGCCTGAACTCGCAGGGACGTTGTACGCAGCCATCATTAAGTCGCCTGTCGCACACGGCGAACTGATCGGCGAGGGCATTGACCGCGAGGCCATCCTCAAAGAACACGGCGTGGTTGCGGTGTTCACCAGCCGAGATATCCCAGGCGAAAACAACTGCGGACCCATCGTCCACGACGACCCGTTCTTGGCTGTTGGCAAAGTTGAATTTGTGGGGCAAGCCGTTGCCGTGGTGGTGGCGCGTGAAATGCTTTACGCCCGTGAAGCCGCAGCGAAGGCCAAGGTGCAGGTCAAAGAGCTCACACCAATTTTGACGATTGAAGAGGCGATGGAGGCCAACAGCTTTTTGATGCCACCCAAGGGCTTCAATCGAGGAGATGCCAGTGCCGCCATTGCCAAGGCGCCGCATCGACTCAGTGGCACCTCTCGCTCTGGTCAACAAGAGCAGTTTTATCTTGAAGGTCAGATCACCTACGCGGTTCCCCGTGAGGACAAGCAGCTGACGTTGTACGTGTCCACGCAGCACCCCGATGGCAACCAGCGCGAGGCTGCTGCTGCTTTGAACCTGACCACCAATGATGTGGAAGTCATTTGTCGGCGCATGGGCGGTGGCTTTGGCGGGAAAGAGGGCAATGCGAGCATCTTCAGTCAGAGTGCTGCTTTGGCCGCTTTCAAGTTGCAACGCCCGGTCAAGTTGCGTGTCAACCGCGACGATGACATGACAATGACCGGTAAGCGCCACGATTTCAAAATGGATTACGAGGTCGGTTTCGACGACAACGGGCGCATTTTGGGCGTCGACATCGTGATGGCTTCTCGGTGCGGTTACAGCACAGATTACTCGGGGCCAGTGAACGATCGCGCGTGCTTGCACATCGATAACTGCTATCACATTCCTAACCTCAAACTGATCAGTCACCGCTGTAAGACCCATACCCAAAGCGGTACGGCGTTTCGTGGTTTCGGTGGACCTCAGGGCATGTTCACGATTGAAACCATCATTGAAGAAATCGCGGCCACGCTAGGCAAAGATCCGTTGGAAGTGCGCAAGCTGAACCTCTATCAGGACCCAGCGACATCGGGTTCGCCCGACACCATGACGACCCAATACGGTCAATTGATCGAGGACTGGGTTGGCGACCGGGTGATGGCCGATGTGGAGGAATTGGCGGGGTATACCCAACGCCGGGAAGCTGTGCGCGCCTTCAATGCGCAGAGCAAGCATAAAAAGCGCGGCTTGGCGTTGGTGCCCCTGAAGTTCGGCATCAGCTTCACGGCGACGATGCTCAACCAGGGCGGTGCGCTGTTGAACATTTACATGGACGGCTCCATCAGCTGCAACCATGGCGGGACTGAAATGGGACAAGGCCTCAACACCAAAATGGCGCAAGTGTGCGCCGACGGTTTGGGTGTGGATGTGTCTTATGTGCGTGTCACGGCGACCGACTCGCAAAAGGTCCCCAATGCTTCGGCCACGTCTGCATCGAGTGGCGCTGACATCAATGGCGCCGCCATCATGAATGCGACGGCCCAAATGCGTGCACGCTTGGCACCGGTGGCAGCCCGGATGTTGAACTGCGACGAGGCTGATGTGACGTTTGCCAACAGCCAAGCGCACGGCGGCGGCAAATCCGTCGCTTGGGTTGATTTGGCCAAGCAAGCGTGGTTGGACCGCGTGGGGCTGTCGGTCACTGGCTTTTACATGACGCCTGAAATCAAGTACGACTTCATGACTTTGCAAGGCAAGGCGTTTTATTACTACTGCTACGGTGCGGCGGTCAGCGAGGTTGAGATTGACACCCGCACTGGCGAGTGGTGGCTGAAGGCGGTGGACATCGTTCACGACGCCGGCAAGAGCATCAACCCGGCTATTGACAAGGGCCAGATCGAGGGCGCGTATGTTCAGGGCATGGGTTGGCTGACCATGGAGGAGTGTATTTGGGACAAAAAAGGCAAATTGCTCACCCACGGTCCCAGCACCTACAAGATCCCCGTTGCCGGAGACGTGCCCGAGCATTTCAACGTGGCGTTGTTTGACGGCAAAAACTTGAAGCCCACGCCATTCAATAGCAAAGCGGTGGGCGAGCCGCCGTTGATGCTGGGTCTGTCTGCGTTTTTCGCTTTGCGTGACGCCGTCTCAGCCAGCGCAGACCATCAAGCGGTGGTGCATCTGGATGCCCCCGCTACGCCCGAGCGGATTTTGCTCGCCTGTGAGGCTGCCAAGGCCGCGGTGCGCGCTTCAGCTCAGTGAGCCACCACGCCTGGAGTGAGGTCGCTGCGCGGCTGGCGCAGGCGGACGCCATCTTGATTCGCGTGGCCGAGCTCAAAGGCTCGGGGCCACGCGAGCAGGGGGCTTGGATGGCGGTGTGGTCAGGGGCCATTGTGAACACCATCGGTGGTGGTCGCCTTGAGTTGGATGCGATCGCACACGCCAGGGAGTTGCTTAAACAAAATGCAGGCGCTCGGTGGGGTGAACCTGCTGAGCTGCAGCGCATGGCACTGGGTCCATCGCTGGGTCAATGCTGCGGTGGTGTGGTGCACGTTTCCTACCAGCGCATCGCCTTTGCGGACTGGACTGAGGTCGAAGGTCTGTTGCGTCCCAAGCTCCAGCCAGTCGCTTTGTTCGGAGGTGGTCATGTGGGCAGAGCATTGGTCAGGGCTCTGGCGCCTCTCGCGTTTGAAGTGAGATGGATTGACAGTCGGGATGAGATTTTTCCACCTGATGTGCCGTCCAACGTGTATTGCGAGCACAGTGATCCTGTGCAAGCCGCAGTGACTGAATTGGCACC
>JBEAPX010000169.1:0-7189 GCA_041164205.1 Pseudomonadota bacterium | reverse complement strand
GATGAGATCGTCAAGGCTGCTGCTGTCGAGTGGGAAAAGAAAAACCCCGGGGTGAAGGTCAAAGTCATCAGCCGCGCATACGCCGACCACCATACGGCGATGACCACGGCGCTGGCCACCTCGTCAGATCTGCCAGACGTCATGGCCATTGAATACGGCTATTTGGGTCGCTTCGCCCAAAGTGGCGGGCTCGTCGACATGAACACCCTTGACTCCCAATTGGCCACCAAACTGAAAAATTTGGTGCCATACGCGGTGGCCCAAGGCTCGTTTGAGGGATTTGGCCAAGTGGCCATGCCCACCGACATTGGTCCCGGCGCCCTGTTTTATCGCAAAGACTTGCTCGACGCGTGTGGCGCCACCGAACAAGATCTGACCAAATCTTGGGACAGCTACCTCGCAACGGGAGACTGCATCAAAGCCAAGACAGGGGCTGCATTGATGCCCCATGCCCGTGACATCAAAGACATCGTGATTCGCGCCGGCGTGCAGCCGGGTGAAGGGGTTTACTTCGATCGCGACGGTAAGTCGGTGGTTGGCCAAGCCCCACGTTTCAAGCGCGCCTTTGAGTTGGCCAAACAAGTGCGAGACCGTGGCCTCGACGCCAAGATCAACGCTTGGTCCAATGAGTGGGGCGAGGCATTCAAGCGCGGTACCGTGGCCTCGCAAATGATGGGCGCCTGGTTGGGCGGGCACTTGGCCAATTGGTTGGCCCCGGACACAGCTGGTAAGTGGCGTTCGGCGCACTTGCCCAACGGGGCATATGCCTCTTGGGGGGGCAGTTTTTATGCGGTCCCTAAAAAAGCTGTGCACCAGGCGCAAGCATGGGCATTGATTGACTACTTAACGCAAGACGCCAAGCAGCAAAAGGCCGCGCTTGAGCAGTTCAATGCATTCCCTGCCCTGGTTAAGGCGCAAACGGGCGATGGATTTGACGCGCCCATTGCCTTTTTGGGTGGTCAAGCCGCGCGCGGCCAGTGGCGTGATTCAGCCATGCGCATCGTGGCCACCAAGGTGTTCAAGCACGACGCCGTTGCCGAAGAAATACTGAACGCAGAGCTCGATCAAGTGTTGCTTCGTGGCAAGTCCATTGATGCAGCCTTGAAGGATGCCGATCGCACCATCGCGCGTCGCGCGCGTCGTTAAAGACAGGGGTAAACGTGGCGCCGTATTGGTTGTTGTCGCCATTTTTGGCGCTCTTTTTGATCTTTGGATTGTTCCCGATCGGGTTCTCATTTTTCTTGATGTTTCAAGCGTGGGATCCCGTTCAGGGACTTGCCTCGATGCAGTACGTGGGACTGGAAAACATCCAGTTCGCTGTCGAGGATCCATTGGTCTGGTTGTCGCTGAAAAACACCCTTTGGCTGGCCATCGCATCGGGCTTGCCCCAGCACTTGGTGGCCATTCCTATGGCGTATTTCATCAACGAGTTCATGGGTAAGTGGCGCAATGCCGCCATGGGCGCCTACTTTTTGCCCTACATCACCTCGACCGTGGCCATCGCGATCATGTTCAGCTCGCTGTTCTCAACCGACTACGGGGTGATCAATGTGGTGTTAACTGAAATGAGTCAATGGTCGGTGGTGGGCTGGATGTTCCCCAACGCCAACGTCGATTGGCTCGGCCAGGCAGAAACGATCAAGCCCGTTGTGGCAGTGGTTGTGTTTTGGCGCTATGTCGGCTTCAACGTTATTTTGTACGTGGCGGCCATGCAAAGCATTCCGCGCGACCTCTATGAGGCTGGGCGTATGGACGGCGCCAGCAATCTGCGCTTGTTCTGGCACATCACGTTGCCACAACTCAAGCCGATGATGTACTTTGGCACAGTACTCAGCGTGATTGGTGGCCTGCAACTATTTGAAGAGCCATTCATCTTGACTGGCGGCCGAGGCGGCATGGAGTACTCCGGGATGACCACAGCGATGTACATGTATCGCACGGCTTTCGAGTTCAATGACTTTGGTTTAGCCAGCGCGATTTCTTGGTTCTTATTCGTCATCATCGCGCTGCTCACTTGGCTGACAAATCGCGCGTTTCGCGACCGCTCGGGGGCAGCATGACTCAGTTGGGCATCAACAAACAAGGCGTGGCCCTCGAGTGGACTGGGCGCGTGTTTTTGGCTTTGGGCGGCATCGCGATGTTGGCCCCATTCTTTTTCATGTTCGTATTCGCCACGCACACGCGGGCTGACATTTTCAGTGTGCCACCGCCGCTTTTCTTCAGTGGCGAATTTCTGAACAACATCGGCATTTTGATGGACAAGATCCCGTTTTGGCGAAATCTGGGGCTGTCTTTGTACGTGGGTTTGATGGCGACCGGCTTAACGCTGCTTTTTTGTTCGATGGCTGGCTTTGCGTTTGCGGCGTACGAGTTCAAGTTCAAAAAGGCGCTCTTTGCGTTGGTCATGGCGACGATGTTGGTGCCTGCCTTTTTGGGCATGATCCCGACCTTCATGATCATGGACGCGTTGGGTTGGATCAATCAGCCACGCGCGTTGTACTTGCCGGCCGCAGCGCCCGCCATGGGCATCTTTCTGATGCGCCAGTACATCTCTTCGGCGATTCCGCGCGACCTCTATGAAGCCGCCCGGATGGACGGATGTTCGGAGTGGTCTGTGTATTGGCGTGTCGTGGTGCCTTTGCTGAGCCCCGCATTTGGGACGTTGGGCTTGATCACTTTCATTGCCTCATGGAACAACTTCATGGGCCCATTGGTGGTGATGCGCACACCCGAGATGTACACCTTTCCGTTGGCACTGCGCAGCGTGCAAAGCCCAGTGGACACCGAGTGGGGCGCATTAATGGCTGGCTCTGCGGTGGCAGTGATTCCGCTTTTGATTATTTTTGTATTTAGCTCGCGCCGTTTGATTGAAGGTTTGACGGCCGGGGCTGTGAGAGGGTGAGAACGATGAACGATAGACACATAGCCGAGATGCCTGAGGTCTTGGTGCAGCGCCGTGAATTTCCGACCGGATTTGCCTGGGGGGTAGCCACTGCCGCGTATCAGATTGAAGGCGCCGCCAACGAGGGCGGTCGCGGTGAGTCCGTGTGGGATCACTTTTGCGCGCAAGAGGGCAAGATTGCAGACGGCAGCAGCGGCTTGGTCGCCTGCGACCATTACCACCGGATGCCGGAAGATGTCGCCTTGATGGCCGACATGGGGGTCGAGAACTACCGATTCTCTATCGCATGGCCAAGGGTGCAGCCCGATGGACAAGGGGCCTGGAACGAGGAAGGTTTTGCGTTCTACGACCGTTTGCTCAGCGCGCTCGAGTCGAAAGGCATTCGCCCGCATTGCACCCTCAACCACTGGGACTTGCCACAAGCCTTGCAGGAGCAAGGGGGCTGGGGCTCACGCGACACGTGCGCGCATTTCGTTCGTTACGCCCAAGAGGTAGCCCAGCGTTTTGGTCACCGATTGGCGTCCTTGGTCACGCACAACGAACCTTGGGTGGTGGCGATTTTGGGTCACCAAGATGGCATCTTTGCACCAGGCCTCAAGTCGCGCGCGCTGGCTTATCAGGTCTCGCACCATTTGCTGCTCAGCCACGGCATGGCGGTGCAAGCATTGCGCGAGAGCCATCCCAAACTGGTGCTGGGCATCGTCTTGAACCTCTCACCGATATACCCTGCCAGCGACTCGGAGCAAGACTTGGCAAAGGCCAAGTTAGACGACGGCTATATCTTGCGCTGGTACATGGACCCTTTATTTAAGGGCACTTATCCGCAAGACGTTTGGGCTGACTTGGGCGATGACGCCCCCTCGGTTCTCGAGGGCGATATGGCTCTCATCGCACAGCCTTTGGACTTCATAGGTGTCAACTACTACACCCGCAACTTCTCGTCGAGCGGCAACCCTTGGGATGTGCGCGCCAATGCACAGCGAGTGACGGACATGGGTTGGGAGGTCTATCCGCAGGGCTTGACTGAGCTGCTGGTCCGGATGCACCAGGACTACCAACCCAAGTCACTTTGGGTCACCGAAAACGGCTCCGCTTTTGTGGACCAAGTGCAAAACGGACAAGTCCACGACGTTGAGCGTTTGGAGTACCTCAAAGAACACATTGCGGCTTGCCGCCACGCGATTGAACAAGGTGTGCCACTGCATGGCTATTTCGCCTGGAGTTTGCTCGACAACTTCGAGTGGGCCAGCGGCTATGCCAAGCGATTTGGCCTGGTGCGCGTCGACTACGACACGCAGCAGCGGACGGTGAAGGCGAGCGGCCGTTGGTACTCTGACTTCCTCAAAGGGGGCTGAAATGGCTGACATTCAAATCAACAAGGTCAGCAAACGGTTCGGCGACACAGAGGTCATCTCACCGCTGGACTTGACGGTAAACGATGGCGAGTTCCTGGTTTTTGTGGGGCCTTCAGGATGCGGCAAGTCCACCATGCTGCGCATGATCGCAGGCCTAGAGCCTGTGACCAGTGGCGAGGTTCACATCGGCGGGCAGCGGGTTGATCAACTGGGTCCAGCCGAGCGCGGTGCAGCCATGGTGTTTCAAAGCTACGCGCTGTACCCTCACATGACGGTGGAAGGCAATATGGGCTTTGCCCTGCGTATGTCGGGACGCAGCAAAGCCGAGATCAAAGCAGAGGTGCGGGCTGCGGCTGACAAGCTCAAGCTCACCCCCTTGCTCGACCGCTACCCCAAACAGCTCTCCGGTGGGCAGCGACAGCGCGTTGCCATTGGCCGCGCCATTGTGCGCCGGCCATCGGTGTTTTTGTTTGACGAGCCACTCTCGAACTTGGATGCAGCCCTGCGCGTTGAGATGCGCATTGAATTGGCCAAACTCCACGAAGAGCTTGGCACCACCATGATTTACGTGACTCATGATCAAACCGAGGCCATGACGCTGGGCGATCGCATCGCGGTGTTCAACCAAGGGCGGATTGAGCAACTGGGTCGGCCACTGGATCTGTACCAGCAACCCGCCAACCGATTTGTCGCCGAGTTTTTGGGATCACCCAAGATCAATATGTTGCCAGTGACCGAGGTGAGTGAAGGTGCGGTGCACTTGGTTGGGGGCCACGCCTTAGGCCTAGAGACGCTGGGCATCAATGCAGCCCAAGCGCAAGCAGCCAGGACGCTTGGGGTGCGTCCAGAGACGTGGCAGATGGGGCCGCAAGGTCCCTCAGGGTTGGCCGGGGTGGTTGACTTTGTAGAGCACTTGGGAGACTCACTGATTGCCCACGTGAAGGTGCAAGGTTTCCCCCATTTGCTATCGGTCAAAGCATCTGCCCAAGCCGTCACCGCGCAGGTGGGCGAGCACGTCACTTTGACTCCGAAGTCTGGTGAGGTATTGGTATTTGATGCCGCGCAGGTGCGGGTTTGATGGGCGCTTAGGCGCGGCCATATTTGAAAGGTTGGTTATGAAGTCTTCCGTATCACTCCGCCCCATTTGTGGGGCTCTGGTGGCTTTATGCATGAGCGCTCTGGCCTCAGGGGCTGTCGTGGCGTCAGAGATTAAACCCGTTGGGCAAGGAGGGATGCGCCTCGCTGTGAGCAGCGGTGACCGCAGCACACCAGAGGCCAAGTACCGAACCGCCGCCATGAAACAGTTGGCGGCGCCAACAAACCAGTGGTATTCGTCGGTCATGTTCACCCAGTGGTCCAACGTCATCCACGCGTTGCCCCTGACTTTCAAAGCGACCGCGCAAGGCCTAGAGGTGGGGCTGCCTGAAAAAACCGTGGTGCCCACCGAGCGCCAAGACACCGAGATTCACTACCCACATCGCGCAGACGTGACCATTCAGCCCACGGCATTCACGCCTGAGGCGGCCTTATTGGGAGGCTTTGGTGACTGGTCAGTAGACCTTGACTTCGTCCAAGGGCAAGACACCATGCGCGCCTCTGTGCTCCACGGCAGCCCACTGGGATACCTAAAGTTAAGCCGTGGCGATGCCCGGGTGAGTCTGGGCCAATCTGCGCAGGCTCAGGTCTGGGCACAGCGCGCCAATGTGCTGGTGGTGAGGTATCCCAACCGCCAGTTTGCGCTGTACGCACCCAAGGGCGCCTCGTGGCAACAAGACGGCACAAGCTGGGTCGCGCGTATGCCCAACTCACCCAGCCATTTGTCAGTGGCAGCGTTACCAGCAGCCGATGATGCGACCGTGGCCAACTTTGAGCGCAGTGCCTACCTAGAAGTCAAAACCACCCGCGCCGATTACCGCATTGACCGGCAAAACAGTGTGGTCACCACCACGTTTCGCGCTGAGGTTCAACCCACATCAGATCAACCAGCAGTACCCATGCTGGGTGTGTACCCACACCACTATTTTGGCAACCCTGAGTTAACACAGGCATCGGCCCCGGGGTTTTCAAGCGTGCGGGGCGCGCTGCGTTTGGTGCAACAAGATCGCTTTGAAACCCGTCACCCCTACACTGGTTTTGTCCCCTATTGGCCTGGTCTGCAAGCAGGCGAAGCCAAGGAGAATCTGCGTGATTTCATCCGCAAAGATGCCCGCCGCGCCCGCCGCATGATGCTCGAGATCGGCAACGGGCCCTACTGGCAAGGCAAGGGCCTGCAGCGCATCGCGTTGCTCATGGGCACAGCCGCGCGCGAGGGTGGCTTGGACGATCAAGTCCAAGACATGAAAGAAAAGCTACAAGAGCGCGCCGAATCCTGGCTATCGGGTGAAAGCAAACGCACTTACTTCCATTACGACGCGCAATTGGGCACTGTGGTGAGTTACCCAGAGGAATACGACGCGGTCAAAGACATGAACGACCACCATTTCCACTATGGGTATTGGATTCGTGCTGCCGCTGAAATCGCCCTGATCGACCCGGATTGGGCCAGTACATCCCGCTGGGGCGGCATGATTGATGAGCTCGTCAAAGACATCGCCACACAAGAACGCGGCCGCAGCGACTTTCCGTACCTGCGCAACTTTGACCCGTACGAGGGACACGCGTGGGCCTCGGGCGTTGGTATGTCAGACGACGGCAACAACCAAGAGTCATCGTCTGAGTCCATCAATGCCTGGTCGGGCTTGATGTTGTGGGGTGCCCTCAAAGGCCGCCAAGACTTGATCGACTTGGCCACCTACCTCTACTCGACCGAGATTCAGGCCATCAACCACTATTGGTTTGATATCCATCAGCAAACACTACCGCCAGAGTTCAAGAGCGACCAAGTGAGCATGGTGTTTGGTGGCAAGTTGTTGCACAACACCTGGTGGATCGA
>JBEAPX010000168.1:0-6446 GCA_041164205.1 Pseudomonadota bacterium | reverse complement strand
CCACGCGTGGTCTCCATGGCCATGGTGCGCGATCGATACGAGGGCCGTGAGCTCGCCCGAGTGAACTCATTTGTGACCACGACATTCATCCTGGTTCCCATGGTGGCGCCATCCATCGGGCAAGCCGTGACTTGGGTCTTTGGATGGCGAGCGATCTTCTTGTTTTTCGCGATCATCGGTTTGATGTCCACCTTGTGGTTGCTGTGGCGGCAGGCCGAGACCCTACCCGAGGACAAACGCCAGCCCTTGAGTTTTCAGGGCGTCGGGCGTGCGTTTCGCGAGTGCATTAGCCATCCGGACAGCTGGCCCTTTGTGGTGGCGTTGGGCTTGGTGTTCTCGCCGCTCTTTGCGTACCTGGGCAATGCCCAACACATCTTCGGTGTCCTCTATGGACAGCCAGTCTGGTTTCCCGTGCTGTTTGGTGCGCTCGCCAGTACGGTGGGATTGGCCAGTCTGGTCAACGCCAAATGGGTGATGCGTTGGGGCTCGCACCGGTTGGTGGGCGGAGCGCTGTTGGCATTGTGTGGTCTGGCAGTGGGCTTTGGACTGCTTCGGTGGTCGTGGCCTGAGATTGACCGGTTGGAGGTGACTTATGTGTGGATGGGGCTGTCCTTTTTCACGTTTGGCTTGTTGTTTGGCAATCTGATGGCGCTGTCGTTGCAGCCATTGGGGCACATGGCGGGGGTCGCATCAGCCCTGATGTCAACCTTGACCAACCTGATCGCCACCGCTCTGGGCGCGATCATTGGACACTTTGTCATCCATGACATCTCCGGCATGGTGTGGGGCACAGCCCTGTGCTCCCTCGCGGCCTATGCCATCACCTACCGGATTAGGCGTCGAACCACGCACACGAAGGCCGCTTCAGCGTGACACCATCGCACTGAAACGAACCGCCCGGACCTCGATGCCGGAAGGTGAATGATGCCTGCGGGACGCCCCCAACCCCCGACGGGTGTGGCCACGCCGGTATAGTCCGGGTTTTGTCACTTGGAGCGCAACAATGCACGTGGATTACTACATGGTTCCGAATAGCCCCTGGACCTACCTCGGACATGAGCGACTCGAAAAGATTGCCGCTGATGTCGGTGCCACGATCACTGTCAAACCCATGGATCTGGGCAAGATCTTTCCCTTGTCAGGTGGGCTGCCACTGCCCAAACGGGCGCCTCAGCGCCAAGCCTATCGGTTGGTAGAGTTGGCCCGTTTTCGTGACCATTTGGCGATGCCTCTGAATATTCATCCTGCTTTCTTTCCAGTCCCGGCGGACGCGGCCTGTTTGTTGATCATTGCAGCTTTGCAAAGCGCAGGTTCAATGGCGGCGATGTCTTTGGCCGGAGCGCTCCTCAGGGCTGTCTGGGCTGAAGAGCGCAATATCGCTGATGCCGACACCTTGGCTGACATTGTCCAAGCGTGTGGCTTACCGGCTGACTTGGTGCAAGCCGCGACCAGTGAGGCTGTGCGTGATGAGTACGAGGCCAACACGGCGTCGGCGATGGAGTTGGGCGTGTTTGGTGCGCCCACATATGTCATCAACGGTGAGATGTTCTGGGGACAGGATCGCCTGGATTTCGTCGCGCAGGCCTTGAGACAGGGGACCTGAGGCCACTCTCGATGTCCGCAACGACTGCCGGGGCCGCCTGGCAAGTCGATCGCGACATATCACGCCTAATCAGACTGAACGACACGAACCCTTAAGCCCTTGAGTGCTGGGGTGAATGTCACTGCGGAAATCACAACGGGTATCGGCGTCCAGGGGGTGTGCACCTGTGCTCCGGCGCGACTGACCGATAAAAAAGGGGGCCGAAGCCCCCGTCCATTGGGCTTCAACCCGGTCAGGTGTTGGACTCAAACACGCTGCCGTAAGTGGCCCGCAACTCGTTCTTTTGAACTTTGCCAGTGCCGCCAACAGGCAATGTGTCCACAAAAATCACGTCGTCAGGCACCCACCATTTGGCGACGCGCTCGCTCAAGAAATCAAGCATCTCCTGCTTCTCGAGGCTTTGCTCTGGCTTGGTCACAATCAGCAGCAGGGGGCGCTCATCCCACTTGGGGTGCTTGACACCAATCACCGCTGCCATGGCTACCGCCGGGTGACCCACCGCCGCATTTTCCAAGTCGATGGAGCTGATCCACTCGCCACCGCTCTTGATCACGTCCTTGGTGCGGTCGCGGATCACCATGGTGCCACTGGAGTCAATGGTGGCGATATCTCCCGTGGGGAACCAGCCGTCTACTAGGGCCGTTTTTTCAGCCTTGTAATAGCGCTCGACGATCCATTGACCGCGCACCATCAACTCGCCCTGCGACACACCGTCGCGGGGCAGGGTGTTGCCGTTTTCATCCACACATTTGATTTCGATGCCTGACACCGTTTTGCCCTGCTTGGCAATGATGCCGTAACGCTCATCTGCCGATTTCTCCATGTCTGCTGCGCTCAGGTTGCTCATGGTCGCGACCGCCGTGGTTTCGGTCATGCCCCACCCATGGCGCACTTCGACGTTGAATTTGTCGCCAAACTTGGCGATCAGTGCCTTGGGCATCGCGGTACCACCAACGGCAGTGCAGCGCATTGTGCTGAATTGCAGGTTGTTTTGCTCCAAGTGCTGAACCAACCCCAACCAAATGGTCGGCACCCCTGCGCTGATGGTGACTTTCTCGCTCTCCATCAGGTTGTACAAATTGGCGCCATCCAATTGGGGTCCAGGCAAGACCAGCTTGGAGCCCGCGATCAGGGCCGCGTAGGGGATACACCACGCGTTGATATGGAACATCGGCACCACCGGCAAAATCACTGAGCGTGTCGAGAGCCCGAGCACGTCGGGCGCACATCCCGTCGTTGCATTCAACACAATCGCGCGGTGGCTGTAGAGCACGCCTTTGGGGTTTCCCGTTGTGCCAGAGGTGTAACACAGGGCCGCACCGTCGTTTTCGCTTAACTCTGGCCACGCAAATGTGGTGGGCTGACCAGCGATCAAGTCTTCATAAGCCACCACATTGCTCACACCCTCGATCGCGGGGGTGTGCGCTGCATCAGCCAGGCACACCCAAAGTTGCACGTGAGGGCAGTGGGCGGCGATGCCTTTGACCAATGGCGCAAAGGTTGCATCAAACAACACAACTTTGTCTTCGGCGTGGTTCAGGATGTAGATCAGCTGTGAAGGGTGCAGGCGAGGGTTGCAGGTGTGCATCACCAAGCCGGCGCCCGACACGCCAAAATAAGACTCGAGGTGGCGGTGGTTGTTCCAGGCAATAGAACCAATCACATCGCCCTTGGCAAGGCCGCGCGCGACCAGTGCATTGGCCAGTTGGCGAGCCCGTGGTGCCATATCGGCGTAGGTGTATCGGTGCAGATCGCCATGCGTCTCACGCGAAACCACCTCGGTGTTGGCGTGCTGTGCGGCCCCGTGCTCTAAGAGATCAGAAATCAGCAAAGGGCGGTTCATCATCGACATGTTGTGTCTCCTGTAATTGAAATAATGGCAACAGATAGCCTACCATTTTGCTGCAGGCTGCCGTGTACCCAAGGCGATTTTGCGGCAGATGCGTTTGCCCCCGCAGCTATGATGGCCATGCTCGGTGCACCTATTGAGCGCACCGCAACTTCACAGGCACAAGGACACACAACCATGCAGATGGGTAACCCCGACCAGGCCCTGATTCAACGGTTTTTAGTCAACCCGACCCAGCCGCTCACCATGGACTCCAACCCGATGGCGGTCGCTTTGGGCTCCACACTCAAGCGCGTGGACCAGGCCAGGGGTGAGGTCGAGATCACCTATGCGCCCCAGGCCTTATTCATCCAAGGGACAGGTGTTCTACAAGGGGGTGCGGTGACGGCTATGTTGGATTTTGCGATGGCTTTTGTCACTTTGGCCTCGATCGAGCCAAGCCGTTCATGCGCCACGGTCAATATCAACACCACATTCCTGAGGCCCGCCCCAGAGGGTCTCTACACGGCAGTCGGCACCTTGGAGCGCTGTGGCAAAGCCATGTCATTCACCCACGCGCGTTTGCTCCGAGCCGAAGACGGTGTGTGCGTCGCCACGGCGTCGTCCAGTCTGGCGTTGCTTTGATCGATGCCCCTGCAGCCTCTCAAGCCGCCGAACAACAAACAGCCCACCAAAGCGTGGGCTGTTGACTTCAAAAGGTCAACCAGACAAGGGGTTCGAGCGCATTAAGCTTCGCCGAAATGAAGTGGTAAGCCCACGTAGTTTTCGGCAATTGACCTGAGCCCCGCCTCAGAGTGCATCAGGTAGTCCAGCTCCGCGTTTTGCAGCTTTTCATTGATTTCGCCCTTTTCGGGGAAGCGGTGCATGATGCTGGTGAACCACCACGAGAAGCGTTCAGCGCGCCAAATGCGGGCCAAGGAACGCTCGCTGTAGCGGTCGATGCCTGCTTCGGTTTTGTCTTGGTAGTACTCGATGAAGGCCGAGCTGAGGTACTTCACATCCGTTGCCGCGAGGTTCAGGCCCTTGGCACCGGTTGGCGGCACGATATGACCGGCGTCGCCCGCCAAGAACATTCGCCCAAAACGCAAAGGTTCTGTCACGAAGCTGCGCAGGGGAGCGATGCTCTTTTCAATCGAAGGGCCGGTCACGAGTTTCTCTCGGCCCTCGTCATCTAAGCGAAGGCGCAACTCATCCCAAAAGGCGTCGTCGCTCCACTGCTCCACTTTGTCACTCAACGGGACTTGCACGTAGTAACGGCTGCGCGTCATGCTGCGTTGAGAGCACAGCGCAAATCCACGCGGACTATTCACATAAATCAGTTCATGGTGCACCGGCGGTGTGTCTGAAAGCACGCCCAACCAGCCAAAGGGGTAGACCATCTCGAACTCTTTGATGGCCTTCTTTGGAGCACTGGCTCGGCACACGCCATGAAACCCATCGCAGCCCGCGATGAAGTCGCATTCAATGCGGTGGCTTTGCCCATCTTTCTCGTAGGTGACGCTGGGCGTCGAGGTGTCAAAGTCATGCACCTGGACGTGGTCGGCCTCATAGACCGTGGGCAGACCCGCGGCCGTGCGGGCGGCCATGAGGTCTCGCGTGACTTCGGTTTGACCATAGACCATGACATGGGCGCCGCCACTGTGTTGATTGAGGTCAATGCGGTGACGTTGCCCGTTGAACAACATATCAAAGCCAGTGTGAACCAAGCCCTCTCGGTGCATACGCTCACCGACACCCGCCTCGTCGAGCAGGTCAACCGTGGTTTGCTCCAGCACGCCCGCTCGAATGCGCCCAAGCACATAGTCGGGGCTTTGCCGCTCGATGATGATGGCGTCGATGCCGGCCTTGTGCAGCAGCTGGCCGAGCAGCAGTCCGGAGGGACCGGCGCCGACAATGGCGACTTGAGTACGCATAGGGGGCTCCTGTGGTGTGATTTCTAGGCGCAAATGTAGGGCGTCTTGCCCATCGTGTGTCCCGACGGTCTCTGAATTTGTGCGATCATCGCGCACAGTGTGCGATCATCGCGCGAAATCGCATAAATGCCCACAATCAGGGGCGCTGAGAGGCGAGTCATCAGCCACCCGCTTCAACGCACGCCGCCTTTGCCTTTGAAAGATGCCTATGTCTCGTTCTGAACTGCCAGAAGCCCAGACCATATCCCCCGAGCTGCCATTGGCCGAGCCGGGATCGATTCAATCCGCCGACTTCATCGAAGGCTTGGCCAAGGGCTTGAGAGTGCTGGAGAGTTTTGACACCGAGCGACAGCGCCTCAATGCGACGCTGGCAGCCCAGCGCGCGGGCATCACTCGAGCAGCAGCGCGGCGCCATTTGCTCACCCTGTGCCACTTGGGCTACCTCCACAGCGATGGCAAGTACTTTTGGTTATCGGCGAAAGTGTTGCGGTTTTCTGGGAGTTATCTGGCCAGCGCGCGTCTCCCGAGGGCGGTGCAGCCCACCTTGAATCGGCTCGCGGCGCAATGGCCGGACGCATTCTCGGTGGCGGTTCTGGATGGAGATTCCGTGGTGATCGTCGCTCGCAGCATGTCATGGAATATCGGTGAGGGCACTGGTACCGAAGGGCACGGTCGATTGCTGGCGCATGGATTGCATTTAGGGGCGAGACTGCCCGCTCACGCGACATCGACAGGGCGAATGCTGTTGGCTTCAATGCCAGAGATGCAATTCGAACAGTGGCTGGCCGCCCGGGTCTTGCCGCGGCTGACCCTGCATACCCCCACTGAACCGGATGCCTTGCGTGCACTGATCGCAGAGGTCAGAGAACATGACCATTGCATCGCACGTGAAGGCCATGAGCTGGGCGTTCACGCGCTGGCGGTACCGCTGCGTGACCTGGACGGCCGAGTGATCGCCGCGCTGAATGCCGTTGTACCCGCTTCGAGAGCAACCCCTGAGGTGTTCAGACGCGACATATTGCCGGCCTTGCAAGCGGCTGCGAGAGAGTTACAGGCATTAATCTAATACTTTAATTAAATA
>JBEAPX010000167.1:0-19413 GCA_041164205.1 Pseudomonadota bacterium | reverse complement strand
CGATTTGGACAGCAAGCACTGATACCAAAAGTGCCAATCCGATCCATTTCCACATGTAGACCAATTGGTTGCGTGCTTTGGTTTCAACAGGCAGAGAATCCAGTCCCCAGGCCCCTACGTGGGCAGAGCCATCCACTTTTTCGGAAAGAATCGGATCTCTCGCTTGGGCCTGCGATAAGCCAGAGTCGGGTTCATCGACGGGGGGCAAGTCTATGCCGTGGTCTTGAGCGCCAGGGTGGTCTGACTCCTCTGATAGAGGTTTGTCTTTTGGGGTCCATTCGTCTGGCGAGCCACCGGCCTGAATGCTTGCTTCAACCGAATGAATGGGTTCATTGACTGCTTCGATTGGGCCGCCTTGCTCATTTTCGAGACTCGTGTCGCCCGATGCATCGGGTGTGCGAGATGGCAACTCCAAAGAGGGCCAATTCGCAGACACATTGTTGGCCAGCGGTGAGGGCGCATGGGGCGTGAGTGTGGGCAATGCGACTTGTGCCGCATCAAACACGTGCTGACAATGACCACAGCGAGCCCAGCCCAGTGAGCGCCGGATGACCTGAGGATCAAGAGAGAGGTGGGTTTCGCACTGTGGGCACTGCACGCTCAGCATGGCGGGTCCTTATTGACTTTGAGTGGCGCCCATGAGTATCCATCCATCCTCTTCATCCAATATGGACAAGGCGACGTAAGGCGCATAAGCCTCGACCAGCTCATCTGCTTGGCGACTGAGGATACCGGCCAAGATCAATTGGCCTGCAGGCGCGATATGGCCACACAGGAGCGGGGCGAGTACTTTCAATGGGGTCGCCAATATGTTGGCGACGACCAAGTTGTATTTTCCATGAGCCAAGTCAGGCAGTCCCGCGTGGATGTCCACTTCATTGGTTTGGGCATTGTCCAGCGTCGCTTTGACTGCTTCGGGATCAATGTCGACAGCGTCGATCTCCGGCGCGCCCATCTTGGCAGCCGCCATGGCCAAGATGCCTGATCCGCATCCATAGTCAAGGACTCGATGTTGCTGCAGAGAGTGAGAGGCAATCCAACGCAAGCACATCCGTGTCGTCGGATGAGTCCCCGTACCGAATGCCAACCCTGGATCCAGGCGCAGCGCCGTGGTCGCCTCTGAGGGCAACTCATGCCACGAGGGCACAATCCAAAAACTCGGGGTAATTTCCACCGGCTGAAATTGCGATTGCGTCAATCGCACCCAGTCCTGCTCTGGCACCTCACGCAACTCCAAGCGCTCAGCGTGTTCGAAGAAGTCCTGGGCTTCAAGCAGCGTATGCGCATTTTGTGCGAGCTCAAGAGTGGCAAACAACGCGCTGATGATCGAGCGATTCCATCCTCCGTCTGGAGGCGGCATCCCAGGTTCACCAAACAGAGGCTGCTCTGCGCTGGTGTGTGCATCTGCGTCTTCGACAGACACACTTAAAGCGTCCAATGCATCAAGCGCGTCGCTGAACGTATCAACCCAATCGTGAGGAACAATGACGCGCAGTTCAATCATCTGAATTAACCTCGTTGGTGGCTCGCCAGCCACTCCTCTAGATAGTGAATATTCGTGCCACCGGCTGCAAACTTGGCGTCCAGCATCAGCTCGCGGTGCAGTGGAATGTTGGTTTGGATGCCTTCAACGACCATTTCAGACAATGCAGAGCGCATCCTTGCGAGTGCCATTTCCCTCGTGTCTGCGTGCACGATCAATTTGCCCACCATCGAGTCGTAGTGGGGCGGCACCATGTAGTTGTGATACACGTGAGAGTCAACCCGCACGCCTGGCCCGCCTGCCGCGTGCCATCCGGTGATGCGGCCGGGTGAGGGCATGAAATTAAACGGGTGCTCGGCGTTGATGCGGCATTCGATGGCGTGTCCGTTCAGTGTCACTTGCTTCTGAGTCAGAGAGAGCTTGTTGCCCGCTGCCACCGAAATCTGTTCCCGCACGATATCGACGCCCGTGATCATTTCTGTCACGGGGTGCTCGACTTGCACGCGCGTGTTCATTTCAATGAAGTAGAACTCGCCGTTTTCATAAAGAAACTCAAAAGTACCGGCACCCCGGTAGCCCATTTTTCGGCACGCAGCGGCACAACGTTCGCCGATTTTGTCGACCAAACGGCGGCTGATGCCTGGCGCTGGCGCCTCTTCAATGACCTTTTGATGGCGACGCTGCATGGAGCAGTCGCGCTCGCCAAGGTAGATCGCATTGCGGTGCGTGTCTGCAATGACTTGAATTTCGACATGGCGGGGATTTTGTAAAAACTTCTCCATGTAGACCGCGGGGTTGCCAAAGGCAGAACCCGCTTCGGTCTTGGTTGTCTGCACGGCGTGGAGCAGCGCGGCTTCGGTGTGGACCACGCGCATCCCTCGACCGCCGCCACCGCCTGCCGCTTTGATGATCACGGGGTAGCCAATCGACTTGGCAATGCGTTTGATTTCAGCCGCGTTATCCGGTAACTCACCCTCGGATCCGGGCACGGTTGGAACACCTGCGCGAATCATGGCCTGTTTTGCCGAGACCTTGTCCCCCATAAGCCGGATGGATTCGGCGGTGGGGCCAATGAACGTGAAGCCACTTTTTTCAACACGCTCAGCAAAGTCAGCATTTTCGCTGAGGAAACCATAGCCGGGGTGAATCGCTTCAGAGTCGGTGACTTCTGCTGCCGAAATCAATGAAGGCATATTGAGGTAGCTTTGCGCAGACGCAGCAGGGCCAATACAGACGGCTTCATCAGCTAGCTTGACATACTTGGCGTCGCGATCTGCCTCGGAGTACACCATCACGGCCTTGATTCCCATTTCGCGGCAGGCGCGCTGGATTCTCAGGGCAATTTCACCTCGATTGGCGATGAGTATTTTTTTAAACATGTGGTTCTATTTCCAGTAGGAAAGCAGTCGCCGCTGCGCCCATCGTTTTGATTGTGGCGTGGCGGCACCCAGGGCAATGGGCATCATTCGATGATGAACATCACCTGGCCAAATTCAACTGCGTCGCCGTCACTGACTTGAATGGCTTTCACCACGCCCGCGCGGTCTGACTCAATCTCATTGAGAATCTTCATGGCTTCAATGATGCACAGGCGATCGCCAACTTTCACTGTGCTCCCGACTTCAACAAACGGAGCCGACTCGGGGTTGGGGGCGCGGTAGAACGTGCCCACCATGGGTGACTTCACGGGGTGTCCGGCGGCCTCTTCGTTGGCACTGGGGGCCTCGGTAACAGCATTGCCTGCGGGTGGGGCGGTGTTCGCCACAGGCACAGATGCCACCGGGGCGGGCGCTGCGGCCGCGACAAACGCGGGGGCTTGAGGAGCGGACTTAACGATGCGAACTTTTCCTTCGGCCTCTGTGATTTCTAGCTCTGAGACATTGGACTCGGATACCAAGTCGATCAATGTTTTCAGTTTTCGCAAGTCCATGAGCAGCTCCTCGCCTCAACGGCATATTCAATGAGTGAATCTACAAATGCCCGCGCAAGAATGGATCTTGCGTGGTCATTTCATCACCCGGGAGTGTAGCTGTAAACGGATCGAATTTGGTGTACTTACCAAAAATTAACGATATTTAAGAGAAGATACGCGATATAAAAAGAGATCCAGCCCGCAAGACCCGGTGGCTGAGTGCACCGCTTGGTGGCTGCCTCAATGGGGTGCGGATTGCTGTGGCTTTATACCTTTTCGCGCCAATCCTTTAAGTCGGATTCACTTAATTTGCCGACTTTTGCATACATTTGCGCCCCATTTTTATCGAAAAAGACGCTGTAGGGTAATCCGCCTCCTTGATTGCCCAGGGACTTGGCTAGTCCCAAACCTGCAGGGCCTGCCATGGCAATCGGATAGGACACGGGGGTTTGCTTGAGAAAGCGTTGCACGGCGGGCACCTGGTCGATCGCCAGCCCCACGACACTAACGTCGTTTTTGTGGGCATCAAAGAACTCACTGATCATCGGCATCTCTTCCACGCACGGAGGACACCAAGTAGCCCAAAAATTCAGCAGCAGTGGCCGCCCCAACATGTGTTGCATCACGAGGGATGCACCATCGGGTGTTTGGAAAGCAGACGACCACAGCTCAGATGCTGCACCGGTGGTGGGCGCCTGGGGAGCCCACTTGCGCCAGCTGAACGCAGCGCCTGCCGCCGCCGCCGCGGCACCAACACCCCACATCAGTGCCTGGCGTCTGGGTTCATTCATGTTGTTTCCCCTCTAAGGTTTGGCGCAATGCCGAGGCGTCGCCCCTGGGGGGCTGTTTGTCTTTGGTTTTGAGTGCGCCTTTGATGTCATCGGCATCATGCAAGCTCATGATGACGGCGACGCCATGCGGCCAGCCGACGGGTCTCTCGAGAACGATCAATTGGGCAACGTCTTGACCTTTGGCATTGGTGGTTTGACCTGTTTCAAAAGGCACGCCCTTGTTGAGTAAATCGATCTCTGGCATTTTCGGGTCATCGCAATAGAGATCCAGATGAATGTCGCTCCACTGCGTGGCGATGCCTAACCAAACCGCCCCTGTGATGTGAGGGCGGTACTGTGCCATGCGATCCATCCACACCAGAGCGACTTTCACTAGGTCGCGCTGGGTTTGAGCCTGCGAGTCGGGACAAAAAAGCGCGATGTGGTCACGCACGGCCTCCAGCACGGTGTCGTTGTCGGGCAAATCGGTGCGATGGTTGAGGCCAAGAGATTCAGCCGCGTGGCGTTTGGCAGCGCCCCACGGCATGCCCTCATCCACAATGTGTTGTGCCGCAGTCTGTGCCATTTCCCATTTGCTATCCATGCGCCGCATTGTGCCCGTTTCAAGAAGGGCTAGAGCCAGCAGGGGCACCTACAATATCGCCATGCATCTACATATATTGGGCATTTGTGGCACCTTTATGGGTGGTTTAGCCGCACTGGCGGCTGAGGCGGGTCATCGGGTCACAGGGTGTGATGCCGCGGTGTACCCACCGATGAGTGACCAGCTGAAGCGTTTGGGCATTGAAATCGTGGAGGGCTATGGCGAAGACCAGTTGGCGCTCAAGCCCGACGTTTACGTCATTGGCAATGTCGTCTCGCGGGCGCGGAATGCGCAAGGGGAACCGAAATTTCCCCTGATGGAGGCCATTCTGAATGAGGGCTTGCCCTATACCAGCGGACCTCAATGGTTGGCGGAGCATGTGCTCCAAGGTCGGCACGTGTTGGCTGTGGCGGGAACGCATGGCAAGACCACGACGACCGCCATGCTCACCTGGATTTTGGAGCAGGCCGGATTGAATCCTGGCTTTTTGATCGGTGGTGTGGCTCAAAATTTTGGGCAATCCGCCCGTCTTGGTGCTTGCCGAAGCGAGCCACGCCGCTCACTGTTTGTGATTGAGGCGGATGAGTACGACACCGCATTTTTTGACAAGCGCAGCAAGTTCGTTCACTACAGACCTCGCACGGCAATTTTGAATAACCTTGAGTTTGATCATGCGGACATTTTTGATGATTTGGCCGCGATTGAGCGCCAGTTCGCGCACTTGTTGCGCACGGTCCCCGCGAATGGCTTGGTGGTGTCTCACGGAAATACACCAGCATTAGAACGCGCACTTGCACAAGGTGTCTGGACGCCGGTGCAACGATTTGGTGGTACAGACGGGGAATGGACCGCTGAAGGGCCAGACCATGCGTTTGACGTTTGTCATCACGGCCAGGTGGTGGGTCACGTCGCATGGGACATTCAGGGCAAACACAACCAAGACAACGCGTTGGCGGCAATTGCTGCGGCAGCGCACGCGGGTGTCTCACCTGATCAGGCCGCGGGGGCATTGGCGACGTTCAAGAACGTCAAGCGCCGAATGGAGTTGCGGGCTGAATTGGCGTTTCGCGACGGATCCGTTGCCATTTACGATGATTTTGCCCACCACCCCAGCGCCATTGCGACCACGCTGGAGGGTTTGCGAACTCGCCTAGACCGCGACCCGGTCACGGCCGCGTCTCGCATCGTGGCGGTGTTTGAGCCGCGCAGCAACACCATGAAAATCGGCACGATGAAAGCCCAACTGCCCGCCGCCTTGGCTTGCGCTGACTTGGCGATCTGCCACACCGGCGGTTTGACTTGGGATGCCGCGGAGGCTCTGCAACCTATGGGCGACAAAGCCGTGTGTGCCAACGACATCGACACCACCGTTGCCGTCCTGATGGCGCACCTTCTGCCGGGAGATCAAATCGTGTGCATGAGCAATGGAGGCTTTGGCGGCATACACGAGCGCCTGAAAACAGCCATACAAGCTGCTCAGGCGCTCTCTCAAGCGTAAAGTCAGATCAGCGCTGTTTGCGTCGTGCTTTGACTGCGGCGTCCAATATTTCGACCACGCGAATGGAGTCGTCCCAGTCGATGCAGGCGTCTGTGATGCTCTGCCCGTAGTTCAATTCTTGAACGCTGTCTTTGCCTGGAGTGAACTTTTGCGCGCCGCCTTTGATGTGGCTTTCCACCATGACGCCAAAAATCTGATCGGAGCCGCTTGCCAGCTGCGCCGCAACATCTTTGGCGACGTCCACTTGCCGTTCATGTTTCTTTTCGCTGTTCGCGTGGGAGAAATCAACCATCAACCGCGCGGGCAGTTTCGCTGCTGTCAATTCATCGCAAGCCGCCTTGACGCTTTGCGCGTCATAGTTGGTTGATTTGCTGCCTCCGCGCAGAATGACATGACAGTCTTTGTTGCCGTTGGTCCGCACGATCGCCACTTGGCCGTTTTTGTGCACCGACAAGAAATTATGGCCGCGCGCTGCGGCTTGAATCGCATCTGTCGCGATCTTGATGTTTCCGTCTGTGCCGTTTTTAAAACCAATCGGCGCAGACAAACCAGATGCGAGTTCACGGTGCACTTGGCTCTCTGTCGTGCGCGCACCGATCGCGCCCCAAGAAATCAAATCACCGATGTACTGAGGTGAGATGGTGTCCAAAAACTCACTCGCGGCTGGCAGCCCGAGGCGATTGATTTCAATCAGCAGTTGGCGGGCAATGCGCAAGCCCTCATCGATGCGAAAGCTCTCGTCGAGGTAGGGGTCATTGATCAAGCCCTTCCACCCCACGGTGGTCCGAGGCTTTTCGAAGTACACACGCATCACGATTTCCAGTGTCTTGCCGTACTGCTCACGCAGCGCAACCAAGCGACGCGCATAGTCCAGTGCAGCTGCAGGGTCATGGATGGAGCAAGGTCCCATGATCACCAACAAACGGTCGTCTTTGCCTGCAATTTGTTGTCGAATGGCTTTCCGAGTGTTCGCAATCAGACGCTCAATAGGCGTTCCCTTGATTGGGAAAAAACGAATCAGGTGTTCTGGAGGGGGCAGCACGGTAATGTCCTTGATGCGTTGATCGTCGGTGTCGCTGGTTTTTTCCGCACCTGGATACCAAGGGTCCATGGTCGTTTTGGTGGTCATGTCATGCTCCTGATGAATATTGCATAGCTGGCACAAAAAAAAACCGCCGGATTCCGGCGGTTTGTTGTCTGAGGGTTCTGTCGTTTGCGTTTTGCCCTCTCAACCGCCGATGAAGCGTGAGATCCAAAAATAGGCAAAAAAGAAATGGAAACGAACCATGGATGTGAATGTATCACAGTTGATATGACGCGAATCTGACAGTGTCGCGCAGCCTCACGCTGATTTAGGCAGTGCCACCAACGGTTAAGGCATCAATGCGAAGGGTTGGTTGGCCGACCCCCACTGGTACGCTTTGACCTTCCTTGCCACAGGTGCCTACGCCACTGTCTAGAGCCATATCGTTACCGATCATGGACACGCGGGTGAGCGCGTCGGGGCCATTGCCGATCAATGTCGCGCCCTTGACGGGATACTTCAGCTTGCCGCCCTCAACCCACCACGCTTGGCTGGCAGAAAATACAAATTTGCCCGATGTGATATCGACTTGACCGCCACCGAAGTTGGTTGCGTACAGTCCTTTATCAATGCTGGCGATGATCTCCTCGGGGGAGTGGCTGCCGTTGAGCATATAGGTGTTCGTCATGCGTGGCATGGGCACGTGTGCATAACTTTCACGTCGCCCGTTACCCGTGGCGCTGGTGTTCATGAGGCGAGCATTCATGCGGTCTTGGATGTAGCCGACGAGCACACCATCTTCGATGAGCACGTTGCGCTGCGTGGGGTTGCCCTCGTCGTCGATGTTCAATGAACCCCGGCGATCGGGCAGCGTGCCATCGTCCAAAACGGTGACACCTTTGGCCGCAACGCGCTGACCGATTCGTCCTGAAAAAGCGCTGCTGCCCTTGCGGTTGAAATCTCCTTCCAACCCGTGACCGACCGCTTCGTGCAGAAGCACACCCGGCCAGCCAGGGCCGAGGACCACTGCCATTTCGCCCGCAGGAGCTGGTCGGCTGTCAAGGTTGATCAGTGCCGCTTGCACCGCTTCTTGCACATACTGCTCGATCAATGCGTCGTCGAACATATCGAGGCCTAAGCGAGCCCCACCCCCACTAGAACCAACTTCGCGGCGGCCTTTTTGCTCTGCAATGACGGTGACCGACAACCTAGAGAGAGGGCGAACGTCAGCGGCAAGCAGCCCATCCGCTCTGGCCACCATCACGACGTCATATTCGCAGGCGAGACCTGCCATCACTTGAATGATGCGGGGGTCCTTGGCCTTGGCCAGGCGTTCCACTTTGCCCAGCAGTTCCACTTTTTCAGTATTGGTCAAAGTGTCGATGGGGTCCAGTGGGGCATACAGTGCGCGAGCCGTGGCTTTGGGCTTGGTTCGAGGCAACGCGATGCGTCGGGTGAGTCCTTGGGATGCGATGGTTCGGACCGTTTTTGCGGCATCTTCCAGCGCCGCCCAGGACAAGTCGTCTGAATAAGCGAAGGCCGTTTTTTCACCGTGAATTGCCCGGACACCCACGCCCTGGTCAATGGAAAAACTCCCACTTTTCACGATGCCCTCTTCAAGACTCCAGCCTTGTGAACGCGTGTACTGAAAATACAAATCCGCATCATCCACGCCAGACTTGCGCATCAGCTGCAGTGCCTTCGTGAGATGGCTGGTATTCAAACCATGGGGTTCAAGCACCAGACTTTGGGCCGTGTGCAGGGCGGAGATAGCGGGGTCGATGGCATTCATAGCGAATATTGTAGGTAGCAAGGGAGGCCGCGTGTGGATCACGGCCTGAATGGGGCGGTTGAGACCATGGTTTTCGCTGCTTCCGTAGGTGTGGCTGACCAGGATGCCATCAAGGCGACGTGGTGCCTTGGTTCAGCGAATGCCATGGCGTCTGAGCCAATCCAGCATGGCGCTGTCATCTCGGTCTGCCCAGCCTGCATCTAGGGCAGCGGCAAAGGTGGCGGCGGCTTGTTGCCCAAGCAGGGGCTGATACCCACTGTGTTCGGCAGCTTGCATGGCCAAGCCCGTGTCTTTGGCCAACAGGCTCATGTGGGCCTGGATATCTGTGGTGCCACGCAGGGCGCGATGCATCCGATTGGAGCCGATCCAGCTTTGGCCACTGGACTGCTCGATCACGGCCAGAGTGGTTGACAAATTCAAGCCCATCCGTTCGGCAAGCACCAAGACTTCGGCAGCTCCTACCAGCTGGATACCGGCCAACAAGTTGTTCACCAACTTTGTGCGTGCGCCATCTCCGACCCGTTCACTGACGTGAAAGACGGGGTTCGCGAGCGTCTGAAGGGTCTCTTGGTGGCGCTCAAAATCGGGCACTGTGCAGGCGACCATCAAACTCATGCTGCCTTGTTCGGCGCGCACCGGACCGCCCGACATGGGCGCGTCAATGCAAGACACACCCATGTCCTGAAGGCGCTGGGCAATGGCCACGGTGTCCTCAGGCGCGATGGTCGGACACAGCATCACACACTGCCCGGGGACTAAGTGTTGGGCGGCGCCTCCTTCTCCCCACAGCACCGTGCGCGTTTCATCAGCCGTGACGACAGTGATCACCAGCAGGCCGTTTGCAGGCAGGCCTAGCGCCAATTCAGCGGGGCTGTGACGCCACTCGGCACCGGCGGCGTTGCCCTGTGCTTGTCTGGTTGGGTCGATGTCGCAAAAAAAGGCGCAACCGCCTTGATTCATCCAACGCCTCAACATGCCCATCCCCATGTTGCCCGTACCGATGAAGCTCAGCGAACGCTCTGATTGTTGCGGGGTTTTGAGGGTCATATTCAGCTTTTCATCAGTTGGTCGTAGCGACTGATCGACAGCAAAATCCCCAGTGCAATCCCCAAGGTTGCCATGGCCGTGCCACCATAGCTCACAAACGGCAGGGGCACCCCAACCACTGGCAAAACACCGCTCACCATCCCCATATTGACAAAGGCGTAGACAAAAAAGTTCATCGCCATGGCGCCCGCGAGCACGCGTGAAAACATCGTTGGGGCGTTGGCAGCAATCCACAGTCCGCGCCCAATCAAAAAGGCAAAAATCAACAACAAGACCAATACGCCCAGCAGCCCAAATTCCTCGGAGTAGGCAGCAAAAATGAAGTCAGTGGTGCGCTCAGGAATGAATTCCAAGTGAGTTTGAGTCCCTTGCATATAACCTTTGCCCCACACGCCGCCAGAGCCGATCGCAATCATGCCTTGGATGATGTGAAAGCCCCGGCCAAGGGGGTCTTGAAACGGATCCAGCAAGGTACATACCCGTTGCTTTTGGTAGTCGCGCAACACCACCCAGTTCACTCCATCCTGGCACCAGGAATCGCCCATGATGATCAGGACCACAATGCCAACCGTGACCAACACCAAAGGCGGAATGACCCACCGCCACCGCAAGCCGGCAAAGAAAATCACAAACAACCCGGAAGCCAGCACCAGCAGCGCTGTTCCCAGATCGGGCTGTTTCAAAATCAAAGCCAGGGGAATCAATAGCAGCAGGGCGGCCAAACCGAAATCGACGGGGCGCATTTGCCCCTCGCGGCGCTGAAACCACCACGCCAACATCACCGGCATCGCAATTTTGAACAGTTCGCTGGGCTGGATCGTCACGCCAATGTTCAGCCAGCGCTGGGAGCCATTGCGCGATAACCCAAACAGCGCCACTCCAATCAACAAAATCACGCCGATCACATAGAGCGGAACGGCCGCCATGCGCAACCGATGGGGTGGAATTTGCGAAAACACCAGCATCACAGCCAAGGCCACAATCAAGTTGCGACTATGGTCGACGACGCGGTTGCCGTAGTCAAACCCAATCGAATACATGGCCACCATGCCCAACGAGGCCAGCAAACCAAAGGCCAGCAGCAACCAGGGATCGAAACCCGCAAACCAGGGCGCGATGCGTTGGGTCCAATGGGGCTTGGTGATGATGACGGGCATAGTGGATATTATGGAGCGATGGCCATCGATCATTTGCTGTATCTGCATGGATTTCGCTCGTCTCCCCATTCCACCAAAGCGAGACAAATGAGGGACCACGTCGCTGCGCAACACCCTGATTGGACTTGGAGTTGCCCTGCACTGCCCGTTTCCCCCAAACAAGCGATGGCCATGGTTGAGACATTGTGCCGCGCGTGGCCCAAGGATCGCACCGCCATTGTGGGTTCGTCGCTGGGTGGTTTCTATGCGACTTATCTGGGGCTTAAATGGGGCAGCCGGACTGTGTTGATCAATCCAGCCGTGCACCCCCAAAACCACGGCCGAGTGCTGGTCGGCGAGTTTCCTCTGTGGCATGACCCCAGCAAAACCATTCGGTTTGAACCCAGGTTTTTAGATGAGCTCGCTGCGATCGACCGTGAGGTGTTGCCGCCATGGCCGGACTGCATGACATTGGTGGGCACAGAAGATGAAGTGCTTGACCCCCAAGAAATGGGTGCGTACTACGCCAATACTGACTTTCATTGGGTCCAGGGAGCGGATCACGCCATGGGTGAATTTCAAGCCTGGTTGCCCACCGTCGATGCATTCTTGTGTCGACCGTGACCTCTGCGACTGGGCCCGTGGGACAATCTGCCCATGAACATATTGTTTGACGATTCCGGGAAATTTTTGGTGGGCCGATTGCTCTCAGAGGCCGATGCGTCGCTGCAAGTTGAAATGGCTTCAGGCAAGCGCCAAAAGGTCAAGGCAGCCCACGTCCTGCTGCGCTTTGAAGCGCCCGCCGCTGCAGAGCTGTTAGACCAGGCGCGCCTGGTGTCTGCGGGCATGGATTTGGACCTGGTGTGGGAGTGTGCGCCGGAAGACGAATTTGGTTTTGGAGAGGTCGCCCAGGATTATTTTGGGGACCAGGCATCTGTCATCGAGCAAGCTGCCGCGCTGTTGGCTTTGTTTGAAGCGCCGCATTATTTTCGGCGCGCAGGCAAGGGACGTTTCAAAAAGGCACCCCAAGAGCAAGTGCAACAGGCGTTGGCCGCGATTGCGAAAAAGGCGGCGGTTCAGGCCCAAATTGATGCTTGGAGTCAGGAACTGGTCGGCGGGCAATGTCCTCAACCTATCCGAGAGCAGTTGTACAAAATCCTGTTCAAACCAGATAAGAATGCACCCGAGTACAAGGCCGTGGTGCAGGCCAGCCAAGCCTCTCAGTCGGGCCCTTTGGCCTTGCTCCAACGCGTCGGCGCCATCAGCAGCGCCTACCAGTTTCACTGGCAGCGGTTTTTGTTTGAGCAGTTTCCGAAAGGCACCGGATTCCCGCCCGTGGCGTTGCCCTCGGTGGACTTGGAGTCATTGCCTGTGTCCGAGGTTCACGCGTACTCGATCGATGACGCCGCGACGACCGAAATTGACGATGCCCTGTCGGTCAGTGGCTTGGGTACAGGTACGGTGACACTAGGGATTCACATCGCCGTCCCTGGCTTAGGCATCCGCCCAGACGATGCCATCGATCACATCGCTCGTTCACGGATGTCCACGGTTTACATGCCTGGACACAAGATCACGATGCTGCCCGAAAGCATGGTTCAAGTCTTCACTTTGCAAGCGGGTCGGCATTGTCCGGCGTTGTCGATCTATTTAGAAATGGATGAATCGAGCGCAGAGGTCAAAAGCCAGCGCAGTGCGCTGGAGCGGGTGTGGATTGCTGACAACTTGCGTCACGATCATATTGAGGATGAGCTGGATCAAGCCTTCTTTGACCAAGAGGACCCCGCGCCGTCTGAACGGGAATGGATCGATGAAATGCGCTGGTTGTACCGCATGGCCAAACAGCGCAAGGCGGTGCGTGAGCAGGTGCGTGGTAAGCCCGAATTGTTCAATCGGCCCGATTACAACTTTGCTCTCGAAGGCCTTGCCGGCGATGAGCCCAATGGCGAAGAGACCGTCAAGATCACGGAGCGGCGACGGGGATCGCCGCTGGACTTGATCGTGGCGGAAAGCATGATTTTGGCCAACCAGCATTGGGGGCAATGGTTAGCCGATTTGGGTGTGCCGGGGATTTATCGCAGTCAAGCCAGCATGGCTCCGGGTGTCAAAGTGCGCATGAGCACCAAAGCTTTGCCTCACGCGGGCATGGGCGTGCCTTGTTATGCGTGGTGCACGTCGCCGTTGCGCCGCTACGCTGACTTGGTCAATCAATGGCAATTGTTGGCCTGTGTGCAGCATGGCACCACTGCCGCGCTGGTCGCTCCATTCAAACCCAAAGACGCCCAGCTCTTTGGCGTCATCAGTGGGTTTGAGGCGACTTATGCGGCGTACAACGAGTTCCAAAGGGGCATGGAGCGCTATTGGACGCTTCGCTTGATTCAGCAGCAGGGCCTCACCGAGTGCACGGCGCAAGTCATGAACGAGCGACTGGTACGTGCGGATGATTTCCCGTTGGTCATGAATGCCGTGGGTGCTATTGGTATGGCCAAGGGCACCAAGGTGCGCGTGAGTGTCGGTGACATCGATTTGATTGCGCTTGAAATCAATGCGCAAGTGATGGAGCGCTTAGATGTTGCATCCATCGATGTGGATGAGTCGGATTGGGATGAAGAGGAGGCCAGCACGGGCGTGAAGATTGCCATGACCTTGGACAGCGAGGACGCTGCTGGTTCAGCCCCTGGGCCTCAATCGACGGGATGATAAGCACGTGTTGCATCGGCTGTCTTCATCGCTCTTAAGGGCTCCTTTGGGCTCCTCTCATAGCGCTTTGGGGTGGGCGGTGGTCTTTTCAGTGGTGGTGCATTTGAGCTTGATTGCCGTGTCATTTAGACCCTCGGATTTGCCCCACGTCAGCCTTCCAGCTCCGCAGCTCGAGCTCGTCTTGGTCAATGCCCAAACAGCCGATGCACCTTTGAAAGCCCAAGTGCTGGCCCAAGTCCATTTGAATGGTGGTGGCCGAGCTGACGCAGGGCGCGCCACCACACTCTTGCCGCCGTCTCTCTGGTCGCGTTCAGGCGACGCCCTTGAAGAGACCAAAAGTCAGTTGAGTCAACTTGAAGACCAGCAAACCTTGCTGCTGGCGCGAGTCAAACGCCAGCTGAATGAAATGCAAGCGCGCGATCAGCATCCATCCAATGACCACACCCACGCGCAAGCCCGCGAAGAACAACGGCAAGCCATGGTTCGCTTGATCGCTCAGATCGAACGCCGCATCGAGGTGGAGAGCGCTCGTCCGAAGCGTTTGTTTGCGCAAGTTGCGGCCCAGCAATCCGCCGCAGCGCTTTACTTTGATCACATGAGGCAAGTGCTTGAGGCGCAAGGCACACGTCAATTCCCAACCCAGGCAGGCCGCCGGTTATACGGTGAGTTGATTGTGGAGATGACGGTGCATTCCAGCGGCAAGGTGATGCACGTTAAGGTATTGCAGACCTCAGGCCAGCCTAGTTTGGATACTCAAGCGACCCGGTTGGCACGCCAACAGCGGTTCGGTGCGTTTGACTCGGCGCTGCGGCAGCAGGCAGATCAGCTCGTGGTTGTGTCCACGTTTCGATTTTTGCGCGACAACCGTATGGTGACAGAGATGGGGGGCAAGCAATGACAGCCCGCAAGGCCAGCTGGCGTGCATGGCTGGCGTGGGTCTTGTGGGCCATGCTTGCCTTGCAGCTGGTTTGGGTGTGCCGAATTGGCTTCATGGCATGGGTCATGCCCAGCAGCACGGCGATGCAGCGCAGCGAGTGGGTCAGACTTTGGCGCAGCCACCATCAACCCCCCCCTTGGCGCCACACCAGTCTAGACCACGGACTGCTGCCCGATAGCCTTCGTCGGGCAGTCATGGCGTCGGAGGACAGCCGTTTCTTGCAACACAGTGGGGTCGATTGGGAAGCCTCGTGGGCTGCGCTGCAGATCAATTTGTCGGGCGACCGCAAGGGCGTGTTGGGTGGCTCAACCATCACGCAGCAGCTGGCGAAAAACCTATTTCTAAGCGGTGAGAGACACATCCCGCGCAAGCTCCAAGAGCTTGTGATTGCTGTGGCCCTGGAGGGATGGCTCACCAAGGCAAAAATTTTGGATCTCTACCTCAATCACGTGGAGTGGGGCGAGGGTGTGTTTGGTGCAGAGGCTGCGGCTCGCTCCTACTTCAAACAAAGCGCATGGACGCTGAACGACAACCAGGCGGCCAGATTGGCGGTGATGTTACCGAGTCCCAAGCGATTTGAAGACCGACCCGCTTCCGGTTATTTGATGCAGCGCTCGGGCGTGATTCGCCAACGTATGCAATTGGTAGACGTTCCTAAAAAGGAGGCGCCATGAGAATCTTGGGCATTGATCCGGGCCTGCAGACGACAGGGTTTGGTGTTGTGGACTCTCAAGGTGGGCAGCTGGCTTATGTGGCCAGCGGCACCATCAAAACGGGAGGGCCGACACGCCTACTGCCCGATCGACTCAAGGTGTTGTGGGAAGGCATTTCAGAGGTGGCACAGCGCTACGAGCCCGACGTATCTGCAGTCGAGATCGTATTTGTCAACGTCAATCCCCAATCCACTTTGCTGCTGGGGCAAGCTCGAGGGGCCTGTGTCACCGCGCTGGTATCGAAAGACCTGCCGGTGTTCGAATACACGGCACTTCAACTCAAAAAAGCGGTGGTTGGTTACGGTCGAGCCAGCAAATCACAAATGCAAGAAATGGTCAAACGGCTGTTGAGTTTGCCCGGCCATCCCAGCGCCGATGCTGCAGACGCCTTGGGTTTGGCGATCACCCACGCCCAGGTCGCGCGCTCGACGGCTGTGCTGCATCGCTCGGGTGAGCTGCAAGCGCGCACCCATGCCGCCTACAAAGATGGCCGTCACTATTGACGGCTAGTGGTCGGCAGTGACAATCAGTCGCCGTCAAAGGAGACGGCTAACGATCAATGTGCCAAAAAAGACGAGTGCTGCAAACAGCGTCCAGCGCAGCAATCTCAAGCCCCAGTCCTTGAACTGAGTCCGCCCCGTCAAGATATAGCCAATGAAGCTACCGATGGCCAAGCCCATCAGTATCAAAACCAGTGCGCGTGCCAACAACATGGCTGCGGTTACCAGGCCGGCACCAAGGAATCAAATCCCTTCGGTGCATCTCGTTGGTCAGGAAAGCTCACGATTTCGTAGGCATCGGGTTGCGCCAAGAGGGCGCGAAGCAATTGATTGTTCATGGCGTGACCGCTTCTGAACGCACTGTATGCCGCGAGCATCGGCTTGCCCAAAATGTACAAATCGCCCATGGCGTCTAATATTTTGTGCTTCACGAATTCATCTTGGTAACGCAGGCCATCGGCGTTGAGCACTTTGATGTCGTCCAGCACGATGGCGTTGTCTAAACCGCCTCCCAAAGCGAGTCCATGGCTACGCATCATTTCTACGTCTCGCGTGAAGCCAAAGGTACGGGCCCGCGCAATATCTCTGGCATACCGGCCACTGCCTAAGTCAAACTCAACGATTTGGCCAGAGGCACTCACGGCTGGGTGATCAAACTCAATCTCAAAGCGCAGTTTGTACCCATGGTAGGGCTCGAGCTTGGCCCATTTGTGACCTGGCGTCCCTTTTCCTTCTTCCACCATCACGGGTTGGGTGACTCGCACAAATTGTTTAGGTGCATCTTGCGGGACTACGCCTGCGCTCTGCAACAAATAAACGAATGACGCGGCTGATCCATCGAGTATGGGCACCTCTTCTGCGGTGATATCGATGAACACATTGTCGAGGCCTAGCCCTGCACAAGCAGACATCAGGTGTTCGACGGTGTTGACTTTGGCGCCCCCCTTACTGAGGGTGGAAGCCAGGCGGGTTTCAGATACTGACTCCGCATTGACTGGGATATCCACAGGTTCGCTCAAATCGACACGGCGAAACACAATGCCGGTGTCCGGTGGGGCAGGTCGCAGGGTCAACTCCACGCGCGCGCCACTGTGCAAACCCACGCCGGTGGCTCGGGTCATGGTTTTGAGCGTGTGTTGTTTGAGCATATTGGAAATTTTAGGTGGGTTGGTGGTTGCCAGTTGCAGACGACATGCCATCCACCCACAACGTTTGAGGACAACGCTGTGGGCGGACCCTGAAGTGGCGGCCTGCTATGGCAGCCCCACCCCCCGTTCACCCGTCGAGACGATCAGTCAGCTTGCTTGCGCAAGAATGCTGGAATCTCGAAATCTTCCATACCGCCCGAAGACAAGGCATTCACACGCTCAGCGGCTTGGGTGCGGTTGGTGAACCACACGCGAGGCGCCGTTTCGGGCAGCTTGGCGTAACCAGTGACATCCGCGCGATCGTTGCTGCTTGGGGCTTCTGTCGCGCCGAGTGCGCCGCCAGTTGCCTGGATGGGCATATTGTCTGTACCCGTGCGCAGCACCTCAAGCTTGGGTGCTTGGTGGCGGGCTTGTGCACGATCCAAGCCAGTGGCAACGACGGTCACACGGATGTTGTCTCCGAGCGTGTCATCGTAAGCTGTACCGTAAATCACGTGGGCATTGGGTGAGGCATAAGCGCGGATGGTTTGCATCGCCACGCTGGATTCCTTGAGCTTCAAGGAGCCCTTTGCTGCGCTGATCAGTACCAAAACGCCACGTGCACCAGAGAGGTCAATGCCCTCGAGCAGCGGGCAAGCCACTGCGGATTCGGCGGCCACACGAGCGCGGTCTTCACCCGAGGCCACTGCCGTGCCCATCATGGCTTTGCCAGGCTCGCCCATCACAGTGCGCACGTCTTCAAAGTCAACGTTCACGTGACCAGGCACATTGATGATCTCGGCGATGCCGCCGACGGCATTCTTGAGCACATCATTGGCGTGACCGAACGCTTCTTCTTGGGTGACGTCATCGCCGTAGACTTCCAGCAGCTTGTCGTTCAAGACCACGATCAATGAATCCACATTGGCTTCCAATTCAGCCAAGCCAGTCTCCGCATTGCTGGAGCGCTTCGCGCCTTCGAACTCAAAGGGGCGAGTGACCACGCCCACAGTGAGCACACCCATTTCCTTGGCCACTCGAGCGATCACTGGGGCCGCGCCGGTACCAGTGCCGCCGCCCATACCGGCCGTGATGAACAACATATGCGCGTCGCCAATGGCTTCACGAATGTCTTCGACTGCAATCTCTGCAGCGTCGCGTCCCTTTTCAGGCTTACTGCCAGCGCCCAAGCCGGTTTGACCCAATTGAATCACCTTATGCGCGCCGCTTTGAGACAAAGCCTGTGCATCGGTGTTGGCGCAGATGAACTCAACACCGTTCACAGAAGAGTCGATCATGTGTTGAACAGCGTTGCCGCCGCCTCCACCGACGCCGACCACTTTGATGCGGGTGCCTTGGTTGAATTCTTCGACTTCAATCATTTCAATAGTCATGGTGTTTTCCTTCAGGGTTAAAACGGTTTAATAGTTGTGTGAACAGGTCTCAATGTCGTTGGCCGATGGTGGCCCTGTGTCGGCATTGAATTGGGGGGACCAAAGCAAGAGAAGCAGGTGATGTGTCATCAGAACACTCCCGTGAACCAGTCGCGCAGTCGCCCCCAGGCTGACTGCATAGAGCCCGCGTTTTTGGCGACTTTTTGACCGCGCAGGCGAGCCAACTTGGCCTCCTCAAGAAGGCCCATCACTGTGGCAGCACGGGGGTGAGCCACCATGTCAGAGAGGGCATTCGCCATGGTCGGAACGCCTCGGCGCACGGGCTTCAAAAAGATGTCTTCACCGAGCTCAATCATCCCGGGCATCACTGCGGTACCGCCAGTCAGCACGATGCCAGAGGAGAGCACCTCCTCGTAGCCCGAATCGCGGATGACTTGTTGCACCAGGGTAAAAATTTCCTCAACCCGTGGTTCGATGACGCCAGCCAAGGCTTGCCGCGAGATCATTCGCGGTTCCCGATCGCCAAGGCCTGGCACTTCGATGCGGGCCTCAGGGTCAGCCAGCAGTTGTTTGGCGCGACCCGCCATCACTTTGATTTCCTCTGCATCCTTGGTGGGGGTGCGCAAAGCCATCGCGATATCTGAGGTGATCAAATCGCCAGCGATTGGAATGACAGCTGTGTGTCGAATGGCTCCACCTGAAAAGATCGCCACATCCGTCGTGCCGCCACCGATGTCGACCAAAGCAACCCCGAGCTCGCGCTCGTCGTCACTCAA
>JBEAPX010000166.1:0-3050 GCA_041164205.1 Pseudomonadota bacterium | reverse complement strand
TGCGCGTACTCACCACCCTCTGCTTCACCGCCCTGCTCGCGTTCAGCGTGCAAGCGGCGCCACAGCGTGTGGTGAGTTTGTTGCCTTCGCTCACCGAAAGCGTCTGTGCTTTGGGGGCGTGTGAACGTTTGGTGGGTGTCGATCGCTACAGCAATTGGCCTGACTCGGTGCGCCGCTTGCCGGTGATGGGCGGTGGGCTAGACCCCAATGTCGAAGCCATCGCGGCGGCCCGACCTGACCTTGTGTTGGTGGCCAAGTCCGCTCGGGTGCTGCCCAGGTTGCGCGAGCTTGGGCTGCGCATCGAGGTCTTGGAGCCACAGACTCACCAGGAAATGCGCGCTGCTTTGACAAGGCTTGGCGAACTGCTGGGTATCCCTTCCGAGCGTGTCGCGCAGGTCGAGCGCCATGCGCAGGCTCAGCTGGCACAAGCGCGCGCGTCGCTGCCCCCCATTGCCCAAGGTCTGCGCGTTTATTTTGAAGCGAGCGATGGCCCCTATGCCGCAGCCCCGAGTTCGTTCATTGGCGAGACCCTCACCCATTTGGGTCTGGCCAACGTGGTCGATGCCGACCAGGGCCCTTTCCCGCGCGTGAGCAGCGAGTGGGTCGTGGCACAGCAGCCCGACCTGATCTTGATCAGCGCCTTGGGGGCGACGCAATTGCGGCAGCGCCCGGGCTGGTCTCAACTCAAGGCGGTGCAACAGGGCCAAGTCTGCACTTTCTCAGCAGAGCAGGCCGATGTGCTCGTGCGGGCTGGCCCCCGGTGGGGTGAGGCGGCTGAATTGATCGCCCAATGCATTCGGCGCACACTATCCCCTCGCTGATTCACCACCGCCGCCATGTCGCCCCAGCACCTTCACCCAAGACCTCGCCCACTGATGTGGGCGATGGCGTTGCTGGTGTTGAGTGCGACGGGCTTGGTCATCGGCAGCCTGAGCGGCAGCACCGGCTGGCACTGGCCAACGACAACATCGGATGTGTTGACCTGGACCATTCGGATGCCGCGAAGCACGGGCGCTTGGCTCACCGGTGCGCTCCTTGGGCTGGCGGGTGCCGTGGCCCAAGGCTTGTTTCGAAATCCTTTGGCCGACCCCTTTCTGTTAGGCAGCTCATCAGGGGCTGCGTTTGCCGTCACTGTGGCTTGGGTGTTCTGGGGTACAGCGCCTGTGGCAGGCCTCACTTGGCTAATGTCGATGGGGTTGACCGGCGCTGCCTTCATCGGTGCGCTGGCCGCGGTCTTGCTGACCGTGGCGTTGGCCAGAGGGGTGCAGCACAGCCTGCGGTTGCTGCTAGGTGGCGTGGTGGTCAGCGTGGTGCTCGGCGCCCTGACGTCTTTGGTCACGCTGTGGTGGCCGCAAGTACTGACCCACACACAAGGATTCATGCTCGGCAATACCTCGTTGTTGTCTTGGCGCTCCACCCAAGTCCTCGGTGCAGTGGGCCTAGTGGCTTGGCTGTTGGCCATGGCCTGTGCGCGCGTACTCGATGCACTCAGCCTTGGCTCTGAGGCGGCGCGCAGCCTGGGCCTGCCCCTGAACAGCGCGCGTTGGGTGTTGATCGGCGTGGTCGCGCTGTGCACCGGTGCTGCGGTCGCGCAGACTGGCTTGATCGCCTTCATCGGGTTGGCGGCACCGCACTTGGTGCGGTCTTGGTGCCGTGTCACGCACGCCACGCTCATGACGCTATCGGCGCTGACTGGCGGGGTTTTGCTGTTGGCTGCGGATATCGGTGCGCGGGCACTGCTGGCGCCCAACGAACTGCCAGTTGGCGTGTTAACCGCGCTGCTTGGCGGCGGCTATCTGCTGCGCCGCTTACACAAATCTTCGGGTGAGGCGCCATGACCGCGGCACTCGAACTGCGCGGCCTATCTGTCCATTGGCCAGACACCGATGCCGCCTGCTTGGACGGCGTGGGTGGCGTGGCGCCTCAAGGGCAGTGGACCGCCATCATTGGCCCCAATGGGGCGGGCAAGAGCACACTGCTGCGGGCCGCGGCTCGACTGCTGCCAGAGCACACGCAAACCAGCGGCGAGGTCATTTGGCAAGGGCGAGAGTTGCATCAGTGGTCACGCGCAGCATTGGCTCAGCATCTGGCGTGGCTAGGCCAAGCCGAACAAGGCGGCGATGAATGGCAGGCCATGGACGTGGTGCGGCTAGGGCGCTTGCCACAACAAGGCTGGTGGCCCAAGAGCGCAGACGCCGAAGACGAGGCCATCGTCGAGCAGGCGATGCGCCAAACCGATACTTGGTCACTGCGCCACACGCCACTGCGTGCCATGTCGGGCGGCGAGCGGCAACGCGTTCGATTGGCGCGTGTGCTTGCAGTGCAAGCCCAAGTGTTGCTGATGGATGAGCCCCTGGCCAACCTCGATCCGCCGCATCAGGCCGATTGGTTGGGATGGGTGCGGCAATTGAACCGAAACGGACAAACGGTGATCAGTGTGCTGCACGAGCTGAACATGGCACTCAGGGCCGACCACATTTGGTTGGTCCACCACGGCGATATCGTTGCCCAAGGGTCTGCAGATCAATCCGAAATGCGTGCCGCGATCGAGCGCGCCTTTGGGCACCGCGTGAGCTTGCACCGCCTGCATGATCAGTGGGTTGCCTTGCCCGAAGTCCAGAGATGAGTGCAAGGTGCGCCATGTCGCTCGGTGCCTCAGTGGTGCACCCTGAGGTCAGCGGACTCGGTTCAGCGGTTTATCGCCAACCAAAGCCTGGTTTGAACGCGTTCGCTAAATGCTCAATCAGCAAACGAAGCGCGCGTGACACGTGCGGCGCATAGGGGCGCACGGCATAAATCTTGGGTGCAAACACCCCCACTGCGTGCCACTGTGGGAGCAAACGCACGAGCTGCCCCTGCTGCAAGGCACTCTGCACACTGAAGTCAGGCAAAACCGCAACCCCGAGTCCAGCCATGGCCGCGTCTCTCAGCGCCTCGCTGTTGTTGGCAGCCAGTGGCCCACTGATATTCACCACTTCTCGTGATTGGATCTTGCGTCGGTTCAAACGTTCAAAAGTCCAACTCGGACTGGCTTGTGGACGCGGGTAACT
>JBEAPX010000165.1:0-12245 GCA_041164205.1 Pseudomonadota bacterium | reverse complement strand
GAGAGGGATTCGAACCCTCGATGCAGTTTTAAGCCGCATACTCCCTTAGCAGGGGAGCACCTTCAGCCTCTCGGTCATCGCTCCTGAAGCCGCGTATTATGCCACGGCTTAAATCTGATCCGCGTCCTCAGATTGGTCTAGTTCAAAGGCTTTGTGCAGCGCGCGCACGGCCAACTCCATGTACTTTTCGTCGATGACGACGGACACTTTGATCTCAGAGGTCGAGATCATTTGGATGTTGATGCCTTCGGCGCTCAGGCTTTCAAACATTCGGCTGGCCACACCTGCGTGGCTGCGCATACCGATGCCCACGATGCTGACCTTGCAGATTTTGGGGTCGCTGATGATTTCGCACTCGCCGAGTTGAGGCGCAACTTCGTTTTGCAGCACGTCGAGCGCTTTGCCCAGGTCGTTGCGGTGCACCGTGAAGCTGAAGTCGGTCATGCCGTTCTTGGACAGGTTCTGGATGATCATGTCGACTTCGACGTTGGCCTTAGAGACAGCGCCCAAAATCTTGAAGGCAATACCGGGCGTGTCGGGCACGCCCAACAGAGAGATCTTGGCTTCATCGCGGTTGAACGCAATGCCAGAGACGATGGCTTGTTCCATGTTGACGTTTTCCTCAATCGTGATGAGCGTGCCAGAGGCCGCTTCTTCTGCTAAGTCGATATCCCAGGGCGTGAAGCTGGACAACACACGCACGGGCACTTTGTATTTGCCAGCGAATTCCACCGAACGGGTTTGGAGCACTTTGCTGCCCAAGCTGGCCATTTCGAGCATTTCTTCAAAACTGATGCGGCTCAGTCGACGCGCCTCAGCCACCACTCGGGGGTCTGTGGTGTACACGCCATCGACATCGGTGTAGATCAGACACTCGTCGGCCTTCAGGGCCGCCGCGACCGCCACGGCCGAGGTGTCAGAGCCACCGCGTCCTAGCGTGGTGATGTTGTGCTGGGCGTCGATGCCTTGGAATCCGGTGATGATGACCACGCGACCAGCGTTCAGATCCTGTCGCACACGGGTGTCGTCGATCGATTCGATGCGGGCTTTGGTGTAGGCCGAGTTGGTCTTGATGGGCACTTGCCAGCCGGCGTAACTCACAGCGTCGATGCCTTCGGCCTGCAAGGCGATGGACAGCAAACCGACCGATACCTGCTCGCCTGTCGAGGCCAACATATCCAATTCGCGCTGGTAGGACTTGCCGGGGCGCTCAGGGGCGAGTTCTTTCGCCAGGCCCAAAAGCCGGTTGGTCTCGCCCGACATGGCCGAGGGAACCACCACCATTTGGTGGCCGGCTTTGGCCCATTTAGCAACGCGTTTGGCCACCAAGCCAATGCGCTCGGTCGACCCCATCGAGGTGCCACCGTATTTGTGAACGATCAATGCCATGGATATGTCCCGCGCTTCCTCGTCGGATGGAACGGCTTGACCCCAGCGGTCAAGCGCAAAACCCAGCATTATAAATTCGACTTGAAGGCCAATCTCTCGCCCTCACGAGTGACGTGTCCAACCGACACTTTCAGCTCCACACTGTGTCCTCGGGTGCGACAGGCTTGGACTTGGGACAGCAGCGCCTGCAACTGGGCTTGGCTTGGGGCGGAGCCAGACTCGGCCTTGATCCAGTGGCGCAGCAGGTTGCTCTGGCGCGCCTGGCTCAGCGACTGCAAGGCGCTGATTTGGGGTGGCAGGCCCACGCGTTGCGCGTCTTCGGCAGCCACTTCATCCAAGATCTCTTGGGCTTGGGCCATGTGTTGTGCCGACCTGCTGACCATGGCCGCGATGTGCGCAAAGGTGTCTTTCAGTGCGGGCGTCACGCGGTGTCGAATCCGGTTGCGGGTGAATCGCACGTCGCTGTTGGTCGGGTCTTCGACGAACGGGATCGCCGCTGAGATCAACCAGCTTCGGATGGCTTGGGCCGAGACATCAAGGATGGGGCGTTCAAAGCGAACCCCTTGCATCTCGAACGTCTGCGCCATACCGGCCAGACCTGCCACACCCGCGCCTCTGGACAGGGCCAGCAGTACGCTTTCCATTTGATCGTCTTGGTGTTGGGCCAGCCATACCCGGGCGATGCCATGCTCGCGCGCCATGGCCGTGAGGCCACTATAGCGGGCGCGTCTAGCGGCGTCCTCGGGGCTCTGGCCCGGTTGCGCCTTGGCCGCAACGGGAGAGGCAAAGACGGGCAAACCCCATTGTTTGCCCAGCGCCATGGCCTGCTGCTCGAACTCGTCGGCCCGCGCTTGCAAACCGTGGTTGATGTGCAGGCCCACCACTTGGCCGGGCCACAGCGAATGGACGGCGTGCAACAAGGCGGTTGAATCCGCCCCGGCGCTGAAGGCGACGCCCAGCACGCCCATCACTGGGTGACGCTCAGCCCACAGGCGTAGGGCTTGCCGACAAGGGTTGGCGAGATCGACGGCGCCCGCCATGGTGTGGGCTCCGCCTAGGCTTTCTCGGTGAAGCGGCCAAAGCTCTGCAAGCGCTCATAGCGGCGTTGCAGCAGTTCTTCTGTCTGGAGTCCGCTGACTTGGCGCAGCGCGTCGGACAAGCCTTTGCTCAGCAGCCCCATCATGGCTTTGGGGTCACGGTGCGCGCCGCCAGTGGGCTCGCTCACAATCTTGTCGACCAAGCCCAAGGTCTTCAATCTGGGGGCCACGATACCCAAGGCCTCCGCGGCCTCTTCGGCCTTGTCGCTGGTTTTCCAAAGAATCGAGGCGCAGCCCTCTGGGCTGATCACCGAATACACGGCGTGCTGCAGCATCAGGGTTTGATCCCCCACTGCAATTGCCAACGCACCGCCCGAACCCCCTTCGCCGATGATGGTCGAAATGATGGGGGTCTCCAGCTGCGCCATCTCAAAAATATTGCGCCCAATCGCCTCGGATTGTCCGCGCTCTTCAGCGTCAATACCCGGATAAGCACCTGGCGTGTCAACGAAGGTGAACACTGGCATCCGAAACTTTTCAGCCAACTTCATCAACCGCAGTGCCTTGCGGTAACCCTCGGGTTTGCTCATGCCAAAGTTGCGCAGCGCACGCTCTTTGGTGTCGCGGCCTTTTTGGTGCCCGAGCACGACACAGGGCTGCCCCTTGAACCGCGCCATGCCACCCACAATGCTTTGGTCATCGGCAAAATGCCGGTCCCCGTGCAGCTCTTGAAAGTGCGTGAACATCCCCTGGATGTAATCCATGGTGTAGGGCCGATCTGGGTGGCGCGCGACCTTGGTCACCTGCCACGGCGTGAGCTTGGCGTACAAGTCTTTGGTGAGCTGTTGACTCTTTTGGGTGAGCTGCTCTATCTCGCGCGAGATGTCCACGGCGGACTCAGTCTGCACGAATCTGAGCTCTTCAATTTTGTTTTCAAGTTCGGCAATGGGTTGCTCGAAATCTAGAAAGTAACGCTTTGGCAATTGATGCCCTCCTTCGACCGGAGCCACTCGCTGTGGCCAACCTGGCGCATTTTTGTGATTGTGTCGCGAACCCTGCCGCGTGAGTCCATGTTTCTCGAATTAGTAAGCAACAGGCTCGGGTTCCAAACTGCGCCAAATATACCAAGTCGCGACGCTGCGATACGGGGCCCAAGCGGCCGCCACTTCGCGCAACTCGTTTCGGCTAACCGCCTCGCCTGAAAAATACAATTGGCTCACGCCGTTGACCAGCCCGACATCGTCTACCGGGAGGACATCTGGGCGCATCAGGTGGAAAATCAAAAACATCTCGGCCGTCCACCGTCCGATGCCCCGGATCGCGATCAACTCGGCGATGATCTCTTCATCACCCAACTCGGCCCACTTTTTAATGTTGGCCCGTTTGTCCACGAAATGCTGGGCCAAGTCCTGGATGTACTCGACCTTGCGGGCACTCAAGCCCGCTGCTCTGAGGGCTTCGGTGTCGAGCTTGAGGACCCGACCAGGTGTGACCTGGGGCATTAATGTGGCGAAGCGGTCCCAGACTGTCTGCGCCGCCTTCACCGAAATTTGCTGGCCCACAATGCTGCGCGCCAGGGTCACAAACGGGTCACCCCTGGACTCCAAGTGCACGCCCGGAAATTGAGGCACCAAGCGCCGCATGACGCGGTCTTTTTTCATGAGGTGCGCGCAGGCCTGCTCCCAGTAGTCTGGCGTCACGGCGGCGGTGCTCACGCACGTTCCCAAGTCGTTCCCGTCGGGCTGTCTTTCAAGACGATGCCCTCATCCAATAGCTGCTGGCGGATCGCATCGGCGCTGGCAAAGTCCTTGTTGGCCTTGGCCGTCTGGCGCTGCTCGATCAAGGTGGCGATGCGGTCTGCATCTTGGTCGCCAGCGTCACCCTGGAGGTAAGCCTGCGGTTCGCTCTGCAACAAACCCAAGACCCCGCCCAATGCGCGCAACCAGCCGGCCAGGTGGCTGCTGCGCGTACGATTCACTTCGGCGGCAAGCTCAAACAGCACAGCCACAGCGGCGGGGGTCGCGAAGTCATCGTTCATCGCGGCCGCAAAACTGCGGGCGTAATCGTTCGCCTCCCAATCCAGGTGGATCGCCTCACCCTCCACGGAGGCCAGCGCGGTGTAGAGCCGCTTGAGCGCACTGCGGGCGTCGTTCAGGTGGGCGTCGCTATAGTTCAGGGCGCTTCGGTAATGCGCGCGCAAGATAAAAAAGCGCACCGTCTCCGCATCGTAGGTTTTGAGGACATCGCGGATGGTGAAAAAGTTGCCCAGTGACTTGGACATTTTTTCGTTGTCGACACGCACAAAGCCGTTGTGCATCCACACCCGCGCGAGTGGTTTGCCAGATGCGCCCTGGCTTTGGGCAATCTCATTTTCGTGGTGTGGAAACTGCAGATCAGCCCCACCCCCATGGATGTCAAATGTATCGCCCAACAGCGCGCAACTCATGGCTGAACACTCGATGTGCCATCCCGGACGACCCGCACCATAGGGGCTGTCCCACTTGGCTTCGTCGGGCTCGGAGGGTTTGGCTGTTTTCCAAAGCACGAAGTCCAGCGGGTCTTGTTTGCCGCCGGCCACGGCGACACGCTCGCCGGCACGCAGCTCGTCGAGTGACTTGCCGCTCAATGCGCCATAGCCCTCAAACTGGCGCACGGCATAGTTCACGTCACCGTCTTGGCTTTGGTATGCCAAGCCTTTTTGCTCCAGCGTGCTGATCATTGAGAGCATTTGCGGGACGTAGTCCATCGCCCGCGGCTCGTGGGTGGGGCGCTCGATCCCCAAGGCGTCGGCGTCCTCGTGCAAGGCATCGACCATGCGATCCGTGAGGGAGCGAATCGTTTCGCCATTTTGGACCGCTCGGGCAATGATCTTGTCGTCGATGTCAGTCACATTGCGCACATAGGTCACCGCGTAGCCGTTGGCCTTGAACCAGCGCTGCACGACATCAAAAGCCATCATGGCGCGCGCATGGCCCAAATGGCAATAGTCGTAGACCGTCATGCCGCAGACGTACATCTTCACTTGCCCAGGCACCAAAGGGACAAAGGGTTCGTTGCGTTTGGTCAAGGAGTTGTAAACGGTCAGGCTCATGGCAAATGTCCGAGGGTGGCAAAGCGCTCACCCCGTGAGGGATCTGGTTGTGCGGGCAAGGGGTGGATTCTAGGCTTTTTGTGGCCACCGGGCTCCTCTAGAATACCCGTGACATGATCACCTTCGCCTTGCCACCGTCGAGTAGACCTCCTTCCCCCAGTCAACCCGAGAGTCTGACTGCCTTGCCTCGACGCCTCGCGGTGCGGGCCATTGGGGTGACGCTGGCGATCTGGATGGGGCTCGCCGGACTGGCCCTGAGCGCTCATGCGCAAGAGCCCGAGGCCAAAATCGTCGCGATCGAACAGGCGCTAGACAAAAAAAACTGGCCACAAGCTGGCGACGCCATTGCACAGGGGCTCGCTGAGCACCCCAACGACGTGAGGCTGCAATTGCTCAAAGGCGTGTGGCTGGCCCGCCAGGGCGAGCTCAACCAGGCCAAGCGCCTGTTTCAGGAAATGACCCTGCGCTTTCCCGAGTTGAGCGAGCCGTACAACAATCTGGGCATCGTGATTGCAGAGTTGGGCGACATGGCTGCGGCCAAGATCCAATTCAACAAAGCGGTGCTCGCCGACCCTTCCAACACAGCCGCACAAAACAACCTGCGCAGAGCGACGCAAGCCATCGAAGCCAGCAATCGCTGATTGGCGCCACCCTCTTTCACCATCACCCGAGGTTTTTATGAAACGGTCTCCCTCCCTCATCACGTTGAGCACCATCGCCCTGGCCCTGAGCGTTTGGGCTGTACCCGCGTCGGCGTCCAAAGTGCGCCTATCCACCAGTATGGGCGATATCGTGATCGAACTGGCGAGCGACAAGGCGCCCAAAACGGTCGCGAATTTCGAGGCTTATGTGACATCGGGCCACTACAAAGGCACGATCTTTCACCGTGTGATCGATGGCTTCATGATTCAGGGGGGCGGTTTCACCCCGAAAATGGAGCAAAAACCCACCCTGGACCCCATCCAACACGAGGGCCCGGATGTGGCTGCGCGAGGTGGATTACCCAACGCCCGCGGCACCATTGCCATGGCGCGCACCGGGGACCCTCACTCGGCAACGGCGCAGTTTTTCATCAACGTGAAGGACAATGCATTCCTGAATTACCGTGCGCCCAGCGCACAAGGCTATGGCTACGTTGCCTTTGGTCAGGTCACGCAGGGCATGGACGTGGTCGACAAAATCAAATCTGTTTCTACGGGCCGAGTCGGTCCGTTTTCTGATGTGCCACGCGAACCCGTGGTCATCCTCAATGCCACTCTGGAGCAATAAAAATGAGCAACCCCCAAGTCGAACTACACATCGCTGACCATGGTGTCATCACACTCGAACTCGATGCTGAGAAGGCACCCGTTTCCACCGCCAATTTCTTGGATTACGTCGAAAACAAGCACTACGACGGCACGATTTTTCACCGCATCATCGACGGATTCATGATTCAAGGCGGTGGTTTCACCCCCGACATGAAGCAACGCGACACCATGGACCCAATCGAAAACGAGGCCCACAACGGCCTCAAGAACGACAAATACACGATCGCCATGGCGCGCACGCAAGACCCGCACTCTGCGACGGCACAGTTTTTCATCAACGTGTCGGACAACGACTTTTTGAACCACACAGCGCCGTCGATCCAAGGCTGGGGCTACGCGGTATTTGGCAAAGTGGTGCAAGGCACCGAGGTGGTCGATCAGCTCCGCTCCGTGGCGACTGGTCGCAAAGGCTTCCACGACGACGTGCCAGTGAACCCTGTGGTCATCGACAAAGCCGTCAAGCTCTGAGCTACAGCAGATGCAAATCAATGCCGACGCCCGCTGGAAACGCGTCCGCGTGGCGTCGGACTTGCATCTGCACAAAGACGATCCCCAAACGGCTGCGCACTGGCACAGCCTGCTGCGTGACGACGACGCAGATGCCTGGTTTTTGCTGGGCGACTACTTCGAGGTGTGGGTCGGTGATGACTTGCTCGATGCGCCGGGTCGACTGCCTGCCTCGAGTGCACCGGGGGAGTCCAACGAGCATGAGGCATCCATCGCCTTTTGGCAACACTGCGCCGAGCAACTGCAACGGCTCAGCGCGCGCAAACCGGTGTACTGGCTGAGCGGCAATCGCGACTTTTTGGTTGGTGACACATTCGCTCGGCGCACGGGGGTGACCCTGCTCTCTGATCCAGTCGTCTTGCAGTGGGGCCCCTCCCGTCGACTGCTCTCGCATGGCGACCAATGGTGCACCAGCGACCAGGAGTACATGGCGTTCAGAGCGCGGGTGCGCCACCCGGAGTGGCAGCAAACTTTTCTGGCCCAGCCCCTCAGTGCGCGGCTGACGCAAGCCAAGGCCATGCGCGAGCAGAGCCAGGCCCGGCAACAAGCGCGCGCGGATTGGACCGATGTGACGGCATCCGCAGTGGCAGAGGCAGCCGAGCGTATGCAAGCCACTGAGGTGATTCATGGGCACACCCACGAGGGCAAGAGCCATGGCCTCGGCGCGATCCAGCGCCATGTCTTGAGTGACTGGCACTTGAATGCCTCGCCGCCAAGATGGAGCATCATTGAGCTCACCCAAGACCGAACGGTGTGGCTAAATGCCACCAGCTCAGGTGGGTGAAACCCAGCGGCCTTGCCCGGCACCTTGAGATACACTTACGCCCGTGCGCAACTGGCGATCAGCGGCCCAACGGGTCGACGTGGAAATGAACCACGAGGAAGCGCACCGCCTCCCCCCGTTGAGGTGTTTGTGCCGTTCGCCTGGGTCACCTTGCCATTGCGCGAGGCATTCAATTCATAAGGCCCCTTCATGTTTGACCGCAACCAGACCATTGCCACAGTCGACCCCGAATTGTTCGCAGCCATCGAGGCTGAGAACGCACGCCAAGAGCAGCACATCGAACTGATTGCCAGCGAGAACTACACCTCTCCCGCGGTCATGGCCGCGCAAGGCACCCAGCTCACCAACAAATACGCCGAAGGCTACCCAGGCCGCCGCTACTACGGTGGGTGCGAGTTTGTGGATGTGGCCGAGCAGCTGGCGATTGATCGGGTCAAGGCCCTGTTTGGCGCAGAAGCCGCCAACGTGCAACCGCATTGCGGCGCATCGGCGAACGAAGCGGTGTTCTTGGCTTTTCTGAAGCCAGGCGACACCATCATGGGCATGAGCTTGGCCGAGGGCGGACACCTCACCCACGGCATGGCGCTGAACATGAGCGGCAAGTGGTTCAACGTGGTGTCTTACGGCCTCAACGAGCAAGAAGCCATTGACTACGAGGCCATGGAAGCCAAGGCCCGCGAGCACAAGCCCAAGCTGATCATTGCGGGCGCGTCCGCCTACAGCTTGCACATTGACTTTGAGCGTTTTGCAAAAATCGCCAAAGAAGTCGGTGCCATTTTCATGGTCGACATGGCGCACTACGCAGGTCTGATTGCGGCAGGTGTCTACCCCAACCCCGTGCCACACGCCGATGTGGTGACGTCGACGACGCACAAGAGTTTGCGTGGACCACGCGGCGGCATCATTCTGATGAAGGCCGAGCACGAGAAGGCCATCAACAGCGCCATATTCCCGGGCTTACAGGGTGGTCCTTTGATGCACGTCATCGCGGCGAAAGCGGTGGCCTTCAAAGAGGCCCTCAGCCCCGAGTTCAAGTCCTATCAAGCCCGGGTGATCGCCAACGCAGACGCCATGGCCAAGACGCTCGCAGCGCGTGGCCTGCGCATCATCAGTGGCGGCACGCAAAGCCACGTGATGTTGGTGGATCTGCGCTCGAAAAACCTAACGGGCAAAGAGGCAGAGGCCATTTTGGGTTCAGTCCACATGACTGTGAACAAGAACGCCATCCCCAATGACCCCCAAAAACCCATGGTCACCAGCGGCGTGCGCATTGGCACGCCAGCACTGACGACCCGTGGCTTCGATGTCGAAGAGGCCACAGCCACCGCCCACTTGATTGCCGATACGCTGGACAACCCACACGATGAAGCCAACCTGGCGACGGTGCGTGACAAGGTTGCAGCCCTCACGGCGCGTTTCCCAGTCTACGGTGGCTAACGGCGGGTCAGTCCACCGCCAAGGCGCCCAATGAAGTGTCCTTTTTGTGGTCATGCAGACACCCCAGTCGTAGAGACACGGCTGGCGGATGACGACACGCAGCTGCGCCGGCGCCGCAAGTGCAGCAAGTGCGAGCGCCGCTTCACCACCTACGAGCGGCCCGAAATTTCATTTCCTTTGGTCGTCAAAAAGGATGGCAGCCGCGTGGATTACGAGCGGCGCAAGCTCGAAGGCTCGTTTCAGCTCGCGCTACGCAAACGGCCTGTGAGTGCGGAATTGGTGGCCGCAGCCATCGACCGGATTGAAGAAAAATTGTTGGTGCCATCGCTGCGGGAAGTGCCCTCTTCGCGCATCGGGCAGCTGGTGATCCGCGAGCTCAAGAAAATGGACAAAGTCGCCTACGTCCGCTTTGCCAGCGTGTACCAAAGCTTTGAGGACATCGACGAGTTCAAAGCGTTTCTGGACGACGTCAAGGGCACTTGATCTCGGGGAATTCCACACGGATTCGCGCGCTTTCTCGCGGACCAGCAGCTGCGCGCCGAGACAAGCGAGCGCATCTGCTCCTAAATGGGGCCCATGATCGATGGCCGCCATCTGTTGCACCCACCGCAGCGCCCAACAGGGGTGTCGCGCATCGCGGCGCGGCACTGCCGGATTTACCCCCAACACCGTCCCAAACACGACCCCCATTGGCGCCACTGCTCACGCCACATCCGTGAAGGCCAACGCGGCATCGCCCTGCTGGAGTGGCTCTGGGCCATATCCATCGCGCTGACGTTGATGGTAGCAACCATCCCTTTGGCTCAAGGGGCTTGGCAATCGATTCAATCGGCCACGGTGGCCCAGTCATTGGTGCGAACGCTGCGCTTGGCCCAACAAGAGGCACAGAGCCGCAGCGCTCGAGTGACCCTGGCGCCGAGCGATTGCGAGCTTGCGTCCAATGGTCCGTGGTCTTGTCCATGGATCATCTTTATCGACCGCAGTGGTGATCGCGCCTTCGATGCAGACACGGAGCCATGGATTCGCACCGTTGCCCCGCCGTTTAGTCTGCCCATCGCCGGGACAGGAGAGGCTGTGGTATTCGGGCCACTGGGCACCACCTCCATGGTGCAATCCTTCGTGATCAATCAGCGCCACCGTGTCTCCTTGTCATGGGCGCGCATTTCAATGAGTGCGGCTCCATGAACGCGTCGCAACGCGGCATCGCAATGCTCGAGTTGATTTTGAGCACAGCACTTTTAAGTGTGACGCTGGTCACCTTGTGGAGCTGGCAAGAGCGCCATTCCCAACAACAAGCTCGCACGTTGCAACAAGCCCAAGCACTGGTACTTGTGCAACGCCTGTCCGAACACCTGCAGGGCCTCGCCCACGGCGATGGCAGAGGCAACGCGCGCAGCACCAGTGGCTTGGGATGGGGGTGGGATGCACCTTGGTCTGAGCCAGAGGCGTGCCGGGTGCAGCCTTGCGACCCAGATGCGTGGCAAGCATCGTTGCTCATGCAGTGGCGGCAAGCCCTTGCTGACGCGCTGCCCAGCGGGCAATCTCAACTCGTGTCTGTCTCTGGGTCTGAGTCTGAATGGGTGATTCAAATTCGCTGGGCTTCCAACGGGTTCGTCAACGCCCAGGCGCCAAACGCAGATTGTCCGCTTGACACAACGTGTCTCTCACAACACGTCAGCTGGCCATGAAGCAAAGGCCCACTGCGTTCAAGACCAAGCGACGCCTCACGCAAGGTTGGGTGCTGTTGGACGTGCTGTGGGCCAGCGCAGTCACCCTCATGCTGAGCGCCGCAGCCACCTTGGCTACGGTGCACGTTTGGCAAGCTCAGGTCCAGCAGCAAAGGTGGTTGGAGGCCCATTGGATCGCGCAGCGTTGGGTGTATCAGCTGGGGCGCCTGTGGCAGCAATCTGGCTCACTGGCCATCTACCCCAGCGGCCAAGGGCAAGTGAGCTGGACACTCGCGGACTCAACACCAGCGTCGCCAGACACAGCATTTGGTGCGCCAAAGCTTGCGATCGCCTACGCCACACCCGAAGGCTTCAGTCATGCAGGGTGCCTCGACTTCCTCGCCACCACCGTAGGCGATCAAGTCAATGATCAGGTGACCCTGAGAAACGGCAGCCTGCGATGCACCAGCCATGGCGTCACACAACCCCTGCTCGCCGAACTGCTCAGCTGGCAGCTATCCTGGGCGGTGCAGGTCGGCACGGGGTGGCAGTGGCAAACGTCGCCACCCAGCGATGAGCAAGTGGTCCAGGCATTGGAGATTTGCCTGGTGCAATGGCATCCCACCTGGCCTCGATCACACCGCTCGGCACGCCAGGACTGTGCGGGCCAAGCACTCGCGTCGGCCCCTGGAGAGACCGTGCTCATCAGGCAGGTGTTCCACAACCCTGTGCTGCGCTTGACCAGGGACCCTGTCGAATGAAGCAACGCCCGTCTCGCGCACCAGGGCGCCGGTGGGGCACGCGGTGTCACGCACCGTCGCGGGGCAGCGCCTTGTTGCTGTGGCTGGGCTGGGTCAGCGTGATCGCTTGGTTGCTGAGCACGGCCCAACTCGACGCCATGCTATGGAGCCGGCTGCTATCGAGCCATGCCGATCAGGTGCGCAGTGCACAGGCGGTCCAATCCGCCATGGCACACGCCAAGGCCGACTTGCTGTGCGCCAACTGTCGGCCTGAGTCTGGTGC
>JBEAPX010000164.1:0-7057 GCA_041164205.1 Pseudomonadota bacterium | reverse complement strand
CGACTCAAGATACGCCTTCCGCGGCTGCGCTATACCGTGCCGAGCATCAGCAAGATGTCCTGAATCGGTTGCGCCGCATCGAGGGGCAGGTGCGTGGTTTGGCTGAAATGATTCAAGCGGGCAGAGATTGCGAAGAGGTCGCCCAACAGATGACCGCCACCCGGCGAGCCATGGATAAAGCTTTTTATCGAATGATGACGTGCACCGTGATCGAGGCGGTCACCAGTTCGGGGGACCATGAGGTAGCACGCTCTGAAATTGAGCGCAAAGCCAAGTTGCTTGAAAAGTACGGCTGATCCGCCGCAGTGCGCCCAGCTGGGGCCACTAGGGTGCTGAGCCTGTCACGCGTGCAACCCGCAATCTCTCAGGGTGTATGTCACCATTTCCTCAAACCAAGAGGGAGCCAAGATGAGCGACAACACCACACCTGACGCCAGCGCGGGCACGGTGGACTGCGAGGTCCACGGGCACACGCTGGTGATTCGAATCAACCGACCAGCCAAGCTCAACGGCTTCACCCCGGTGATGATGCGCGGCTTGTCAGATGCCTACACCCGGTTAGAGCGCGATGACCACTTGCGTGTCGGCGTCTTGTGTGCGCAGGGCAAACATTTCACGGCAGGCCTGGACTTGCCCACCATTGCACCGATCATGCGGCGGGGGGAGCGGCTTTTCCCTCAATCCCAGGTCGACCCTTTCGAGCTTGGGCTTGAAGGGCATCCACGTCGGCGCAAGCCCATGGTTGTGGCGGTGAAAGGCATCACCTACACCCTGGGTATTGAGCTGATGCTGGCTGCCGATGTGGTGGTTGCGGCGGATGACTGTCGCTTTTCGCAGCTGGAGGTCAAGCGCGGCATCATGGCGACCGGTGGTGCAACCCTTCGCATGGCACAGCGTGCCGGTGCGGGCAACGCATTGCTTCACTTGCTGACGGGCGATGAATTCGACGCAGCGGAGGCGTTGCGACTGAATTTTGTTCAAAAAGTGGTGCCTGCAGGACAGGAGTTTGACGAAGCCATGCGCCTTGCCTCTCTCATTGCCGAGCAAGCGCCGCTGGCTGTGCAGGCCACGATTCAGAGTGTCAGGCTGTGCGTTGAGCAAGGACCGTTGGTGGCAGCCAATCAATTTGTGGCGACACAGTCTCAGCTGTCTCACACCGAAGACGCTGCAGAGGGTGTAGCCTCGTTCAAGGAGCGCCGTCCACCCCAATTCAAAGGTTGCTGAATAAGCCTTGAATCAGAGGCAAAGTGCGCCAGCCATCAAACACAACACCCGCTCAACTGGGAGCGGGTGTTGTGGATTGGCGCTCAGGCACCTTGCGTTTGGTGCTCGTGCCGAGCCACCGCCGGTTGGCAGCCTGCTTTAGATCAATAAAGCATTGACTCGACGCACATAGGCAGCTGGGTCATCTGGCAAGCCACCTTCAGCCAACAGGGCTTGATCAAACAGGATGTGCGCCAAGTCGTCAAATGACTTGCTGTCGCCCAGCTTTTTCACCAAGGGGTGATCGGGGTTGATCTCCAAAGTGGGCTTGAAGTCAGGAGCCTGTTGACCGGCCTGCTTGAGCAGTCGGGTAAGTTGGGTGGAATACTCACCGTCTTCGACCACCAAGCACGCTGGGCTGTCCACCAAGCGTGTGGTCACGCGCACATCTTTCGCTTTGTCACTGAGCGCATTTTTGAGTTGCTCTAGCGTAGGCTTAAAGCTTTCGGCGGCTTCTTCGGCGGCTTTCTTTTCGGCCTCGTCTTGCAACTTACCCAGGTCCACCGAGCCTTTGGTCACGTTTTGCAAAGGGGTGCCGTCGAACTCGTGGAGGAATGACATCGCCCACTCATCCACACGATCGGCCATCAACAAGACCTCAATGCCTTTTTTCGCAAACAGCTCGAGCTGAGGGCTGTTTTTTGCGGCCGCCAAGGTATTGCCCGTGATGTAGTAAATCGCCTCTTGACCGTCTTTCATGCGCGACTTGTAGTCAGCGAGACTCACGCTGACCGTTTCGCTTTGAGTGGAGGCGAAACGCAGCAATTTCGCGATGCGCTCCCGGTGATTGAAATCTTCGCCTAGGCCTTCTTTGAGGACAGGGCCGAACTCTGCGTAAAAGCGCGCGTACCGGTCATCTGCCTTGGCCTCCGTGGCCTGATCGTCAGATGGCGTGTCTTGCGCTGGGGCGGCGTTGGCCGCGTTGGCCATTTCCTCCAACATACTGAGAACACGGCGGGTGTTGCCCTCGCGAATCGCCTTGACATCCCGGCTCTCTTGCAACAATTCGCGGCTGACGTTCAGCGGCAGATCCGCGCTGTCGACGACGCCTTTGATAAAGCGGAGGTAGGACGGCAGCAAGCTGTCCGCCTCGTCCATGATGAACACACGTTTCACGTACAACTTCACGCCTGCTTTGTGATCGCGGGTGTAGAGGTCATGTGGCGCGTGGGCCGGCACGTAGAGCAGTTGGGTGTATTCGGTGCTGCCTTCCACTCGGTTGTGGCTCCAGGTCAGAGGGGCCTGGTCGTCGTAGCTTAGGTTTTTATAAAACTCGATGTACTGCTCTTCGCTGATGTCTTTTTTGGCGCGAGACCACAACGCGTTTGCGGAGTTGACGCTGGTCCACTCTTCTTGGGTTTTGTACTCACCGGCCTCAGCATCCCATTCCTCTTTTTGCATCAGGATGGGGAGACTGATGTGGTCAGAATACTTTTGGATGATGGATTTCAACTTCCACTGACTGAGGTACTCAGACTGGTCTTCTCGCAAGTGCAGGATGACGCTGGTGCCGCGCGCAGGGCGCTCGATGGTTTCTAGGGTGAACTCTCCTGTGCCGCCACTGACCCAACGCACCCCTTCAGAGGGTTGCGCGCCAGCGCGGCGTGTTTCAACCGTGATCTTCTCAGCCACGATGAACCCCGAGTAGAACCCCACACCAAACTGTCCGATCAACTGGGAGTCTTGCTTCTGGTCACCACTGAGGCGGTTCAAAAAATCGCGTGTGCCGCTTTTGGCGATCGTGCCCAAATTGTCGATCACCTCTTGGGTGGACATACCAATGCCGTTATCGGCAATGGTGATCGTCTTGGCTTCGCGGTCAAAACTCACGCGCAACTCAAGGTTGGGCTGGTCTTCCCAGAGGCTGTTGTTGTCTAGTGCTTCGAAGCGCAATTTATCGCAGGCATCGGACGCGTTCGAGACCAACTCGCGCAAAAAAATGTCGGGGTGCGAGTACAACGAGTGCGTCACCAAGTGCAGCAATTGGGCAACTTCGGCTTGAAAGGCGTGGGTTTGGGTTGTCATGGTGAATTCAATGGAAAAAATAGAAAACAAAAAACCAATGCCCCTTAGATAGGGGCACCGAGGGCAAGTTCAAGGGGGTTTAAAAATGCTCGTCTGGAGCCAGAAATCGCCACTGACCCGCTGGTAAATCACCCAGGCGGATGTGGCCGATTCGCACACGTTTGAGGCCTACAACTTTCAGTCCAACGGCCTCGCACATACGCCGAATTTGACGTTTTTTGCCTTCACGCAGCACGAATTTGAGCTGTTCTGGGTTCTGCCAATCGACCTCGGCCGGCCGCAGGGGCTTGTCGTCTAGGGATAGGCCATGGCGCAGCAGGTGAATCAGATTTTCTGGGAACACCGGCTGAATGTTCTCAGTCACCACTCCTTGCGGCCCTTTGAGCCAATGCACGCGAACCAAATACTCTTTGTCGGTCTCGCCATCTTCGCCAATCAAGGTCCGTGCGACACGCCCGTCTTGGGTCAACACGAGCAACCCGGTCGAGTCGATATCGAGTCGCCCAGCCGGGGCCAAGCCCCGAAGTTGCGAGCTGTGGAAACGGCGCCCAGAGCGGTCGCCCACCCATTGGCTATCGCGAGCCAGCAGCGTGGCCGCGCTCTCGTGCCCATCTTCGGGTTGCCCGCTCACGTATCCGATCGGCTTGTGCAGCAAAAAAGTCACCCGTTCGGCTTGCGCCTCGTGGGCGCGCCTTTGGATTTGGATGTCGTCGCTGGCACTGACCAATTGCCCCATGACGGCGACATCACCGTTCACGCGCACCCAGCCTTTGCCAATCCATTCGTCGGCTTCGCGGCGCGAGCAATGGCCAAGCGCAGCCAGGCGTTTGTTCAAGCGTTCGAGCCCCGGGGTTGGTGGATCGCCAAGCGCTTGTGCACGTTGCGTGAGGTTGGCGTTTTTAGGGGTGCTGCGGACCCGGGTGGGCGCGGCCTCGTTGTGCCTTGCAGGGGCGTGGCTGAAGTCACGGCGATCAGTCGCCGCGGGCGCATCCCGCCTCGCGCCATCTTCGCGTCCCTGCGCCACTGAACGCTCGGTGCTTTTGGGCTCAGCGCCCAGTGGCCTGATCCACGACTTGGGCGCCTGACCGCGAGGCTTGGCCTTGTCGGCGCTTTTCGGTGCGCGGGTGGGTTTGGGCCCTTTGAGAGAGAGCGTCGGACGCTTGTTGGAGTCTTGGGTCATCAGTTGCCTTGTCGTGTAGCCTGCAGTCTAAGACTTGCGGCTCGGGGTATTCAGGGCCAGCCCGGATTTTTTCGTTGTGGGTGTTCGGCCTAGGCAGGCCAATGGCGCTGCCTCGTGGTGGGGGATTGCCCCTCCGGCAGCTTAGCGCGGTGCACAGAGTCAAGGGTCACGTGCACTGGATCGAGGTGCTTTAAATGACGCGCTGCCAACGAGCACCAGGCAGCCGGGCCACTTGCCCATTGATTTCAAGTTCCATCAACACGGCTTGGGCGATCGCCGCGGTGGCGCCCGTCTGCGCCAGTAATTCGTCAATGTCCGTGACCTCATGTCCCATGGCATCCAACATGGCTTGAGCCTCTGGTGTCAGCAGGTTGAGGTCAGTCGCCTCGTGGACCAAAGCAGACGCCGTGGGGTGAGGTGTTCGTCTTGGTTCGCTGTCGGATGGAGACCTTGCGACCTGGGCAGCGGCCTGCGTGGACCACCCCAATTCCTCGAGCACGTCAGTGGCACTTTCCACCAATTTCGCACCTTGACGGATCAGAGCGTGACAGCCTTTGGATTGGGGCGAGTGGATGGATCCAGGAATTGCGAAAACTTCGCGCCCCTGATCGCCCGCCAACCGAGCCGTGATCAACGAGCCGGATTGCAGCGTCGCCTCGACCACCAGGACACCTGCACTCAATCCAGAGATGATGCGGTTGCGCTGGGGGAAATGCGCCGCCAACGGGGGACTGCCCAGCACGTACTCACTCAAGAGCAAACCCGTCTCGGCAATCTGGTGGGCCAGCGCATGATGGGCTTTGGGGTACACCCGGTCCAGTCCAGTGCCCACCACTGCAATCGTAGGGCCCTTGCCCGCCAGAGCGCCCTCATGGGCAGCGCCGTCAACGCCCAGTGCCAGACCCGACACCACGCCCAAGCCTTGCTCGGCAAACGCGCGCGCAAATGCCCGCGCATTGGCAACGCCTTGAGGTGTGGGATTGCGGCTGCCCACGATGGCCAGCCATGGAAGGTTTTGCAAACAGGCCAGATTGCCTTGCGCAAACAGACACACCGGTGGATCGGCCGTTTGCAGCAGCGACGCTGGATAGGCATCCGAGCCCATGGTGAGTAAGTGGCAATGGGTGCTCTCAAGCCACAGCATGGTGCGCTCCAATGTGGGCTTGAGTTCTGGCGGCTCTTGGTGCAGAGCCAAAGCCAGCGCCTCACTCAGATGGACGCGCTTGTCGCTCAGGCTGGATTCAAAAATGGCGGTCGGCCATTCCCAAATGTGCAACAGCTGGCGTTGCGTTGCTGGACCGACCCCCGGCGTCATGAGCAATCGAAGCCACGCTTGGATGTCTTCGGGGGTATGGGCTTGAGCAGAATTCATGGCAGTGGGTTCTGGTTTTTCACTGGAGCATCATCGCCCGGCATGGGTTTCGGGGACAATATCAACCTGAAATTGGATTCGAAGTCATGAGCAAATTAACGATACTCCGCTACCCCGACCCCCGACTGCACAAAGTTGCCAAGCCGGTTGACGCCGTTGATGACCGCGTGCGCGCGCTGGTCCGTGACATGTTCGAAACCATGTACGAGTCCAACGGCGTAGGTCTGGCAGCGACTCAGGTTGATGTGCATGAGCGCGTCATTGTGATTGATGTCAGCGAGGAAGGAAACGATCCTTTGGTGCTCATCAATCCTAAGGTGTTGTGGGCCAGCGAGGAAAAAGTCACCAATGATGAAGGCTGTTTGTCAGTCCCAGGTATTTACGACTCGGTGGAGCGCTCTGAGCGTATTCGCGTAGAGGCGCTTGATGAGCATGGTCAGCTTCAAGAAATCGAAGGGGATGGTCTGTTGTCGCGCTGCATTCAGCATGAAATGGATCACCTGATGGGTAAAGTGTTTGTGGAATACCTCTCCACCCTGAAGCGCACGCGCATCAAAACCCGTTTGATCAAAGCGGAGCGCGAAGCCGCGAAATCGTGATGAATGTCGTCTTTGCCGGTACGCCGGCGTTTGCGGCCGTGGCTGCCGAAGCCATCGCCCAGGCGTCCCATCGCGTGTCATTGGTGTTGACACAACCCGATCGCCCCGCCGGTCGAGGGATGAAGTTACAAGCCTCTGAGGTCAAGCTGTGGGCGCAAGCACGCGGGATCGATGTGCAGCAGCCGCAGGGGTTGCGCCTTGATGGGAAATACGTCGATGAGGCGAGCTCTGCGCAGCAGACTCTGCAACAACTGCGCCCCGATGTCATGGTCGTGGCCGCATATGGGTTGATATTGCCTCAGTGGGTGTTGGACTTACCGCGCTTGGGTTGCTTGAATATCCACGCGTCGCTGCTGCCAAGGTGGCGTGGGGCGGCGCCGATTCACCGGGCCATTGAAGCCGGTGACCCTCAGACGGGCATCACCATCATGCAAATGGATGCGGGTTTGGACACCGGCGACATGCTCTGGCGCGAGCCAATCGCGATTGAAGCCGGTGACACCACGGCCAGCTTGCGCGACAAGCTGGCAGTGCAAGGTGGACGAGCCATTGTTGAAGTTCTCAACGCCCTTGAAAAAGGCCCCATCCCCGCGACCCCGCAGCCTCAAGAGGGTGTGA
>JBEAPX010000163.1:0-7597 GCA_041164205.1 Pseudomonadota bacterium | reverse complement strand
ATGCATTGAAAGGCACACCACATGAGCACCCTCTTATTACCCAACTGGATCAGCGGGCAATGGCAACTCGGTCAAGGCAGTGGCACAGCATTGTTCGATCCGGTCAAAGGCGACGCGTTGGTGCGCGTGGACGCCACAGGTTTGGATTTGCCGAACGCTTTTCGCTTCGCTCGCGAGGTGGGTGGAGCCGCACTGCGCGACATGACCTACGCCCAACGCGCGACCATGCTCGGCGAGATCGGCCAGGTGTTGCAGGCCAATCGTGAGGCGTATTACGAGATCTCCACCGCCAACAGCGGCACAGTTAAAAACGACACCGCAGTGGATGTCGACGGCGGCATGTTCACGCTCGGTCTTTACGCGAAACTGGGCAGCACGCTTGGTGACCAACGCTTCTTGCTGGACGGTGACGCCGCGCGTCTAGGCAAAGACCCACTGTTTCAGTCCCAACACGTGATGACCCCGCGCCATGGCGTGGCCCTGTTCATCAACGCCTTCAACTTTCCTTCATGGGGTTTGTGGGAAAAGGCTGGCCCAGCCCTGCTCTCAGGGATGCCCATCATCGTCAAGCCCGCAACAGCCACTGCATGGCTGACGCAACGCATGGTGCAAGACGTGATTGATGCCGGCGTGGTGCCCCCCGGTGCCATTTCGATCATCTGTGGCTCCAGCAACGGTCTGCTGGAGCAGTTGCAGGCCTTTGATGTCGTCTCGTTCACAGGGTCAGCGCAAACGGCTCAAATCATTCGCAGCCACCCCAACGTCGTGCGCCACAGCGTTCGCACCAACATCGAAGCCGACTCGATCAACAGCGCTTTGCTGATGCAAGGGCATGATGCCGACAGCGCTGCCTTTGATTTGTTAGTCAAGGAAGTTGCCCGCGAAATGACGGTCAAATCCGGTCAAAAGTGCACTGCGATTCGTCGCATTTTTGTGCCAGTCGATCTGATGGACGCGGCCGCACAGGCCATCTCCGCCCGATTGGCCAAGACAACTGTGGGTGACCCCAGGGTCGAAGGTGTGCGCATGGGCGCCGTGGTGTCGCGCGCGCAAAAGCTGGCCGTGCTGGACGGCATTGGGCAGCTGAGCCAAGTGGCAGACACCGTGTTCGATGGCGGCCAGCAACCACTGGTGGAAGCGGGACCCGAGTCATGCTGCATCGCGCCGACGCTGTTGGCCGCAAGGGATGCCCACGCCAACGCCTTGCATGACACCGAGGTCTTTGGTCCCGTGGCCACCTTGGTGCCCTACTCCAGTGAGGCCGAAGCGCGGGATTTGATTCAGCGCGGGCAAGGCTCTTTGGTCGCGTCGGTGTACGGTGAAGATGCGGCTTCATTGGCGCACATGGCCATCGCGCTGGCCCCTTTCCATGGCAGAGTCCACGTGCTCAGCCCCGACGTGGCCGCCATGAACACCGGCCACGGCAATGTCATGCCGCAATCCTTGCACGGGGGTCCCGGGCGGGCGGGCGGCGGTGAGGAGCTGGGCGGACTTCGCGCCCTGAACTTTTATCACCAGCGCAGCGCCATCCAAGCCTCAACAGAGAGCTTGAATCGCCTGAACGCTTGACGCAGACCCTCACGGCGCACACCATAAAAAAAACACGAGGAGACACCCATGGCCCACATCACCGAGCTCGGCGATACCTTCAACTTTGCAGAGCACTTGTTCACGCGCAATGCGTCGAACACCCAAAAGGTGGCCTACATTGACGATCACGACTCATTGACCTACGGCGAGCTAGAACAGCGAGCGCGCAAGGTCGCCGCGTCTCTGCGAGCGCAGGGCATCGCGCCAGAACAACGCGTCATGCTCTTCATGCACGACAGCAATGACTGGCCCGTGTCGTTCCTTGGCTGTCTTTACGCCGGCATTGTGCCGGTCGCTGTCAACACCTTGCTCCCTGCCAGTGATGTCGCCTACATGTTGGGCCACTGTCGCGCGCAAGCCATTCTCACGTCTGGCGCTTTGTTGGGCGTGGTGCAAGACGCATTGGCCGCCACACCGGGCAATGAAGTGCAGCGCGTTTGGGTGTCCCATTTGGGCGAGGACACGTCCGCACTGGTGCACGATTTTGAAGGCTTGGTCAGTGCATCACATCCTCAAGCCGAGGTGTATTCAACGCACCCCGATGGGCCCGCATTTTGGTTGTACTCATCCGGTTCGACGGGGCGTCCGAAGGGCACGGTACACAGCCACGGCAATTTGTTTCACACCGCTGAACTGTATGGCCAAGGTGTGTTGAAGATTCGCGAGAGCGACGTGTGCTTCTCTGCCGCCAAGTTGTTCTTTGCTTACGGCCTGGGCAACGCTTTGAGTTTTCCGCTCAGCGTGGGAGCAACCGTCGTGCTGCTCGGCGGCAGACCAACGCCAGAGGCGGTGTTTGAAAAATGGAGGAAGCACCAAGTCAGCGTCTTTTTCGGCGCCCCCACTGGCTATGCCGGAATGCTGGCCGACCCGAACCTGCCCAGCAAAGGCGACGTCTCTTTGCGAATGTGCTCTTCAGCAGGTGAGGCCTTGCCCAGAGACATCGGAGAGCGATTCACCACACACTTTGGCTGCGAGATCGTGGATGGCATTGGATCCACCGAAATGCTGCACATCTTTTTGTCGAACGTGCCGGGTGATGTGCGTTATGGCACCACCGGATTTCCTGTGCCAGGCTATGACATTTCATTGCGAGATGATGAAGGCCGAGAGGCCGCTGACGGTGAGATTGGAGACCTCTATATTCGCGGCCCAAGTGCTGCGCTGATGTACTGGAACAATCGCCAAAAGAGCCAAGACACGTTCCAAGGCGCGTGGACTAAAAGCGGTGACAAATACGCGCGCAATGCGGACGGCACCTACACCTACGCTGGCCGCAGCGACGATATGCTCAAGATTTCAGGGATGTACGTCTCCCCCTTCGAAGTTGAGGGCACACTGATCCAGCACCCTGCCGTGCTTGAAGCTGCTGTCATCGGTGTCGACGATGCCAATGGACTGACCCGTACCAAAGCATACGTGGTGCTCAAAGCCGGAAACAGCGTCACTGAAGACGAGTTGAAGACCTTCGTTAAGGAGCGCTTGGCACCCTACAAATACCCTCGCTTGATCGAATTCATCGCCGAGCTGCCTAAAACAGCGACCGGCAAGATTCAACGGTTTCGCTTGCGAGCTGCGCAACACCAATGAACGGCGACACCCACCTGATACCCATTCAGGTCAGGTCACACACGCTGGATATCGAGTACCGCTGGGTGGGCGCCGCTGACGCCACCCACACCCTGGTGCTGCTGCACGAGGGTTTGGGATCGGTGGCGATGTGGAAAGGGTTTGACGCCCAGATCGCATCGGCTTGCGATGCTCGGGTGTTGGTGTATTCGCGACCTGGCTACGGCCGATCCACCCCTCGCCAGTCAGACGAACATTGGGGCGTGGACTTCATGCACCGACAAGCCCGTGAAGTGCTGCCGGCTGTGCTCGATGCACTGGCCGTCCGAGACCCCATCGGATTGATCGGTCACAGCGACGGCGCTTCGATTGCACTCATCGCTGCGGCGCACCAGCCCCACCGCTATGCGCGCTTGGCACTGATGGCCCCACACACCTTTGTCGAGGACATCTGCATCGCTGCGATCGAAGCCAGTCGCTCAGCCTACGCGCATGGCGGGCTGAAAGCGGCACTCGCACGCTACCACGACGATCCCGATTCGGCTTACTACGGCTGGAGCAACGCGTGGCTTGACCCGTCATTTCGCCAATGGAACCTGCTCGATCTGGTCGCGCAACTGGCACAACCCATTCTCTGTATTCAAGGCGAAGGCGATGAGTACGGCACGATGGACCAAGTCCGCCGCATCGTCAGCGCAGCGCCCCACACCCAAGCCTTGCCACTCGCTCAGTGCGGGCACTCGCCGCACCGAGACCAGCCCGATCAGGTGCTCTCGGCGCTGGCTGGGTTTTTCCAGCACCCTGCATCGACCCACTGAAACCGACTCAAGTCGGAGTGCCGACTGAGCCCTTGTTCGCCTTAGGAGCCGTTGCCTTATCCTCTGGCCAAACTCGTGCCGCCATCGACCACCAAGGTGTGACCGATCACATAATCGGACGCATCCGAGGCCAAATAAGCCGCAGCGGCAGCCATGTCTGCGTCATCCCCGATGCGGCGAGCGGGCACCCGAGACGCCACTTCATCCGCGTGATCACGCGCCTCTTTGTTCATGCTCGAAGCAAACGGGCCGGGGGCAATGGCATTGCACACAATGTCGTCGTCGATCAATCGCAACGCCATGCGCTTGGTCAAATGGATCAAGCCCGCCTTGCTGGCCGAATAAGAGTAGGTGTCCCACATATTGACCGAGATGCCATCAATAGACGCGATGTTGATCACTTTGGCTTTTCGACCCCCTGCAGCGGCCACCGACGCCTTGAGCATGGGGTGGAACACTTGGGTCAAGAAAAAGGGGGTCTTCATGTTGAGGTCCACGACCTTGTCCCAACCCGCCTCGGGGAAGGTCTCAAACGGTTCACCCCAAGCCGCACCAGCATTGTTGACCAACACATCTAAATGAGACTCGTGTTCGGCGTAGGCCGCTGCCAGCGACTGGCAGCCTTGTATCGTCGAGACATCGATGGGCAAAGCCACGCAATGGCCATGCGCCGAAAGTTCCTGAGCAGTTTGTACACAGGCGTCAGCTTTGCGTGCAGAGATGTACACCCGAGCACCGGCCTTCACCATGCCGTGGGCAATCATGCGCCCGATGCCCCGCGATCCTCCAGTGATCAGAACCGTGCGCCCTTGAAGCGAAAAAATGGCATTCAAATCCATGTCACCCCCTTGCAGATGGATTCAGCGTCTGTCAAATGACGTGCCCCAGCATAAAGGGACGGTGGCGAGCCTGCCGCCACACAGGTGACTCAGCGGCTTGCTCGGCGGCGCGCAATTTCGGCGATCAGCTCTCGCGCCAGAGTCAGTTTGTTCGCTTCGGGCAGGGCCATGCTGCCGGTTTCATCCACCAACAACAAACGGTTGTGATCGTGTCCGAACGTGTCTGGGCCAATGTTCCCCACGAGCAAGGGAATGCCTTTGCGCAATCGCTTTTCCTGAGCGTGTGCCAACAAATCGTGGCTTTCCGCCGCAAAACCAACGCAATACAAAGCCCCAGATTGGGCTCGGGCACTTTGAGCGACAGTCTTGAGGATGTCGGGGTTTTCAACAAAATCCAAGCTGGGGGTGGCGCCTGAGCCATCCTTTTTGATCTTTTGGTCTGCAGCCACAGCAGGCCGCCAGTCAGCGACCGCAGCGCAAGCAATGAAGACATCGCTCTGGTCTATGTGTGCCTGCACCGCCGCCAACATTTCCTGCGCCGATCGCACGTCCAATCGTTGTACGTGGCGCGGCGTCGGCAAGCCAACTGGCCCGGTGACCAAAGTGACCTGTGCACCCGCCTCTTGGGCTGCCCGAGCAAGGGCGAACCCCATTTTTCCGCTCGACCGGTTGGTGATGCCGCGCACTGGGTCAATGGCCTCGTAAGTGGGCCCAGCTGTGATGGTGATCCGCTGCCCCTGCATCAGCTTGGGCTGAAAAAAAGCCACCACATCGGCCACGATCTCGTCAGGCTCCAGCATTCGACCATCGCCCACTTCGCCGCAGGCCTGCTGCCCGACACCAACGGCTAGCACGTGCGTGCCATCTTGGCGCAACTGAGCCACATTGCGCTGGGTGGCGGGGTGGTCCCACATTTCTCGGTTCATTGCGGGGGCCACGATCAAGGGCACTTCGGCCAATGGTCTGGCCAAACAAAGCAACGACAGCAAATCGTCCGCACGGCCGTGCAACAGCCGAGCCATGAAGTCAGCGCTGGCGGGGGCCACCACAATGGCGTCGGCTTCACGGCTGAGGTTGATGTGTGGCATGTTGTTGGTGCCATCCGCCGCTGCCCGATCTTCCCATGGGTCGATGAAGACGGGCCGGTTAGAGAGCGCTTGCATCGTGGCCGCGGTCATGAAATGGGTGGCCGCTTCCGTCATCACCACCTGCACGGTCGCACCCGCCTTGATCAAGCCGCGACACAGCTCAGCCGATTTGTAGCAGGCAATGCCCCCGGTTAAACCTAAGACAATGTGCTTACCCTCGAGTTCGATCCCAGCGCTCATGACCCAAAATCTCCATTCATGGCGGCAATGTAACCCATGCGCCCCATTTGTGATGGTCGATTTGATCGCGCGTGTTGAAACTCTGGCCGCTGGGGCTTTTATAATTGGAATTTCCACCAGCTGCGAGCGCTCAGCCGCTCGCCCCTGTCATGACTAAATTTGTGTTTGTTACCGGCGGCGTGGTGTCCTCATTGGGCAAGGGCATCGCCTCCGCGTCTCTGGCTGCGTTGCTTGAATCACGCGGCCTCAAAGTCACCCTCATTAAGCTCGACCCCTACCTGAACGTGGACCCCGGCACGATGTCGCCGTTCCAACACGGTGAGGTCTACGTGACCGACGATGGGGCAGAAACCGACCTGGATTTGGGGCACTACGAGCGTTTCATCGAAACGCGGATGCGCAAATCCAACAACTTCACCACAGGACAAATTTACAAAAGCGTCCTAGAAAAAGAGCGCCGTGGTGATTATTTGGGCAAGACCGTCCAGGTGATCCCTCACGTCACCAACGAAATTCAAGAATTCGTGAAGCGCGGAGCCGGTGTCGGAACCCCCAATGCGGTCGACGTGGCCATCGTCGAAATTGGTGGAACCGTGGGCGACATCGAATCGCTGCCTTTCTTGGAGGCGGTGCGTCAGCTGTCACTGCGAGCCGGCCCCAATATGGCGGCCTTTGTGCATTTGTCTTACCTGCCGTGGATTGCCACCGCCGGGGAACTGAAGACAAAACCCACGCAACACACGGTCCAAAAGCTGCGCGAAATCGGCATCCAGCCTGACGCCCTGCTTTGCAGAGCGGACCGCGAAATCCCCGAAGACGAGCGGAGCAAGATCTCTCTCTTCACCAACGTTGCCGAATGGGGCGTGATATCGATGCCCGACGTCGACACGATTTACAAAGTGCCTCGCTTGCTGCACGAGCAAGGACTCGACGGCTTGATTTGTGACAAGCTGCGGATCCACACGGCGCCAGCCAACCTCCAGCGTTGGGATCGACTGGTGCATGAAGTGACCCACCCCCAAGGGGAAGTCAACATTGCCATGGTGGGCAAGTACGTTGATCTGTCGGACAGCTACAAGTCCGTCAACGAAGCCCTGCGCCATGCCGGCCTGAAGAACCACGTCAAAGTCAATATCCATTACCTTGACTCTGAGACCTTGAGCGAAAAGAACACGGGCGACAAACTCAAAGCATTCGACGGTATTTTGGTGCCAGGCGGTTTTGGTGAGCGCGGTGTCGAGGGCAAAATTGCCACGGCTCGGTTTGCCCGCGAAAACAAGGTGCCCTACCTCGGCATTTGCTTGGGTATGCAAGTGGCAACGATTGAGTACGCGCGCCACATGGCCGGACTCCCCAACGCCAACTCCACAGAGTTCAGACCCGATACCGACACGCCCGTCATCGCTTTGATCACGGAGTGGAAAGACAAGGACGGCAGCATCCAGCAACGCAGCGC
>JBEAPX010000162.1:0-8739 GCA_041164205.1 Pseudomonadota bacterium | reverse complement strand
GGTCGATGGATCCAGCTATCTGTACCGTGCGTTTCATGCCATGCCCGATTTGCGAGTGGATCGCAATGATCCGGCCAGTGCGCCGACGGGGGCCGTGCGCGGCATGATCAATATGATGCAGTCCTTGCCCAAGGAGTGGCCTCAGGTATCGCTTGGGGCCTGTATCTTTGATGCCTCTGGACCCACATTCCGCGACGACTTATATGCGGACTACAAGGCCAACCGCTCACCCATGCCAGATGACTTGCGAGCGCAAATTGAGCCGATTCACCAAGTGGTCGACTTGCTGGGCTGGCCAGTCTTGACTGTGCCTGGGGTGGAGGCTGATGACGTGATTGGCACCTTGGCTCGTGCGGGAGAAGCGGCGGGGTATCGCGTTGTGATTTCCAGTGGCGACAAGGACTTAAGTCAATTGGTGACCGAACACATCACGGTGATCGACACGATGAACGGTAAGCGCCGAGACTGCCAGGGGGTCACCGAAGAGTTTGGCGTGCCACCGGAGCTGATGGTTGATTTTCAAACGCTGGTTGGCGACGCCGTGGATAACGTTCCAGGGGTAGACAAAGTCGGCCCTAAGACAGCGGCGAAGTGGCTGAGCGAGTTCGGTTCATTGGATCGGTTGATCGAGTGCGCAGACCAAATCAAAGGCAAAGCAGGTGAGAATTTGCGCGATGCCATCCCCAGGCTGCCCTTGTCCAAGGCGTTGGTGACGATCAAGACCGATTGCGAGCTGAGCGCCGAGTTGCCGCAATGGCCGCAGCTAGAGGGGCTGCGAATGCGCGCGCCGGTCGAAGCCGAATTGTTGGCTTTCTACGATCAATATGGGTTCAAAAGCCTGACCAATAAAAGGCCTAACTCAGGTGCCCCCGCAGTTGCTGGGCAAGCCGCGTCGCCCGAGACCGATGATTTGTTTGCCAGTGGGACACCCACATCTGCCGTGCAAGGGCAAGTCGCTTACGAGTGCGTGACCACTTGGGCTCAATTCGATGCGTGGCTCACCAAAATTCAGGCCAGTGCGTTGACCGCGATCGACACCGAAACCACCAGCCTCAATGCCATGCAAGCCCAGCTCGTTGGCATCAGTTTGAGCGTGCAGCCAGGGGAGGCTGCTTATATCCCACTGGGGCACGTCTACCCAGGGGCACCAGACCAACTGCCTCAGAGCGAAGTGCTTGAGCGCCTCAAAGGCTGGCTTGAGAATCCTCATGCCCTCAAGCTTGGACAAAACATCAAATATGACCAGCACGTTTTTGCAAACTTGGGGGTCCACGTGCGAGGCTATGCTCACGACACCATGCTGCAAAGCTATGTCCTGGAGTGCCACCGCCCTCATGGACTAGAGAGCCTCGCGATGCGTCATGTCGGCCGCACAGGACTGTCGTACGAAGATTTGTGTGGCAAAGGGGTCAATCAAATTTCCATTGCCCAAGTCGACATTGAGCGCGTCACTCAATACGCCTGTGAGGACGCGGATCAGTGCCTGGACGTACATGGTGTGTTGTGGCCGCGCATCCAGAGCGATGCCGGCTTGTCGCGCATCTATGCGCTAGAGATTCAAGCCAGCCACGTGCTCTGCGATATTGAACGCAATGGCGTGCTCATTGATGCCCAGGCGCTGTCCAAGCAGAGCCACGAGTTGGGTGGACGGATCGTGGAGTTGGAATCCCAAGCGCACGGGATCGCAGGGCAGGTATTTAACTTGGCTTCGCCAAAGCAAATTGGAGAGATCTTTTTTGAAAAGCTGGGCTTGCCGGTGATCAAAAAAACCGCCAAAGGCGCCCCCAGCACTGATGAGGAAGTGTTAGAGCGCCTGGCCGAGGATTACCCCCTGCCGGCCAAGATTCTCGAGCACCGAAGCTTGTCTAAACTCAAAAGTACCTATACGGACAAACTGGCGGCGCTGGCCGATCCCATTGACGGGCGTGTTCACACCAGCTACTCGCAGGCCGTTGCGGTGACCGGCCGTTTGTCCAGCAACGACCCCAATCTCCAGAATATCCCCATTCGCACGGCTGAGGGCCGGCGCATCCGAGAAGCATTCATTGCCCCACCAGGCCGTCTGATCGCCTCGGCCGACTACTCGCAGATTGAGTTGCGGATCATGGCGCACTTGAGTGGAGACGAAGCCCTCATCAACGCATTTCAACAGGGCTTGGATGTGCATCGAGCCACTGCTGCTGAGGTGTTTGGCATCGGTGTCGAAGAGGTCACATCCGAACAGCGCCGGTATGCCAAAACCATCAACTTTGGGCTGATCTATGGCATGAGTGCCTTTGGCTTGGCCAAGTCACTCGGAATTGACAACACGGCCGCGAAAAATTACATCGAACGCTATTTCACACGTTACCCGGGTGTGCGCGCCTACATGGAGCGAACCAAATCACTGGCCAAAGCCCAAGGCTATGTGCAAACCGTGTTCGGACGCCGGCTTTACCTGAGTGAAATCAACTCGCCCAACGGCCCTCGACGTGCGGGTGCTGAGCGCGCTGCGATCAACGCCCCCATGCAGGGAACGGCGGCAGATTTGATCAAAATGGCAATGATTGCTGTGCAGCACGAGCTGAGTCAAAGGGATAATGGCGTGCAGATGATCATGCAGGTCCACGATGAACTGGTGTTTGAGCTGCCTGACTCTGAAGCGGGCTGGGTGAAAGAGCACATCCCGCAACTGATGGCCGGTGTGGCTGAACTCACCGTTCCGCTGCTTGCGGAGGTCGGTGTTGGAGTCAATTGGGAACAAGCCCACTGATTGTCAGCCTATGTGGTGCCGTCTGGTGCGTGACGCAGCGCTTATGGCAGGATGTCTCGCGTCCCCTGCGTGGGCTACGCTTAAACTCAAACCAATTGAAACGAGGAACCAACGATGACCGACAAAGACTGGATTGAAGACATTGAATCATTGGCGGATGTGGACTCCAAAGAGCACGCTGGCGCCAGCCGCCGCGATGTCCTGCGCGGGGCCTTGGGGGTGGGTTTCGCTGCGGCCGTATTGCCGGTGTCAGCCAGCACGATCAGCACGCCAACGACTGGGTTGGATGCTGCCGAAGTCCAGATCAATGTGGACGGCGAAGACGTGCCGGTTTATGTGGCCAAGCCCGCAGGTACTCGCACTGGTCTGCCTGTGGTGTTGGTGGTGTCCGAAATTTTTGGGGCACATGAGCATATTTGTGACATTGCCCGGCGCTTTGCGCGTGAGGGTTACATGGCGCTGGCGCCCGAGTTGTTCATCCGCCAAGGCGATCCAATGGGCTACGCGAACATGGGCGATTTGATTCGAGAGGTCATTGCCAAGACGCCGGATGAACAGGTGAAAAAAGACCTAGACGCTTGCGTGGCCTGGGCCAAGCAAAACGGCGGAGACGTCTCGCGCCTGGGTATCACGGGTTTCTGCTGGGGCGGACGCCAGGTCTGGCTGTACGCGGCAAGCCAACCTCTGGTGAAGGCTGGCGTGGCATGGTACGGACGATTGGAGGGCGACTCAACGCCTTTCACACCGACGCACCCGATCCAAATCGCGGCCAAGATCAACGCCCCTGTACTGGGCTTGTACGGCGGTGCAGACAGGGGCATCAGCCAAGAAAGCATTGGCCGCATGAAAGGGCAGTTGAGCGAAGCTGCTAAGAATGGCAACAAGGCCGCAGCTGCCTCTGAGTTTGTGGTTTACCCGGACGCGCCTCATGCCTTCCACGCAGATTACCGAGCCAGCTATCGCAAAGAAGCCGCTCAAGATGGTTGGAAGCGTTGCCTGCAATGGTTGAACAAACACGGGGCGGCATGACTGTTGTCTTTGGGCGCTGAGATAGGTAATCGATGACTTTGATTTGGATATTGGTTGCCACGATCGGCGCCGGCGTGGGGAGTGTGTGGCTTGCTGCTTTGCTTGCTGGCGGGGTGATGCAACGCCACACACAGGGGATGCTCAGCTTCGCCGCAGGAGCGTTGCTGGCGACGGCTTTTTTGCACTTGTTGCCTGAAGCCTTAGAGACAGGCGGTGAGGCTCATACCTTGCTGGCTTGGCTGCTCGCGGGCCTTGTCTTCTTTTTTGTGCTGGACAAGGCCGAGCTGTATCACCACGGACACGAGCACAGTGATGTGGCTGAGGCCGACAGCCCTGCGCACGCAGCTGATGCACATCACCTCCACCACCATGCCCACTCGCACAGCCACTCTCATTCAGGGGGCTGGGTGGTGCTTTTCGGTGACAGCATTCACGCGTTTGGTGATGGCATTTTGATCGCGTCCGCCTTTTTGGTGGATTGGCATTTGGGCGTATTGGCCGCGATCGCGGTCGCAGCCCACGAGGTGCCTCATCACATGGGTGATTTAGCTGTGGTGCGACAGACCTCACCGAGTGCGCGCGCTGCGACTTTCAAGGTGTCGATGGCGGGCACCGTGACCGCCATTGGCGGACTCGTCGGCTACTTGATGCTGGCTGCGGTCGAGCAGTACCTGCCCATCGTGCTGATGCTGGCGTCGTCGAGTTTCATCTACGTCGCATTGGCGGACTTGATTCCGCAACTTCAAAAGCACCATGGTGCCCGGCAAACGGCGTCGCAGTTGGTGTGGCTTGGCCTTGGCGTCGCGTTGATTGTGGCGGCCAGCGCCAACGCCCACGTCCACTAATTGGGGCTCAGGCGCACTGTGGCGCCGCGGTGGTGAATCATTCGCCGACTGCAACGGGCAGGGCTGGATTTCGGCACCACTCGCTCCAGCTACCAGCATACAAGCCCTTGGCGGGTAGTCCGGCGATGGCCAAGCCCAGTAAATTAGGCACCGCGCTCACACCACTTCCGCAGTAGGCCACCACATTGTGTGTGCCTGCGTCTCCCAAGAGAGAACGCCACTCTTGTTGCAAGGTGGCCGCACTCTTGAATGTGCCATCGCTGTTGAAGTTGTCCGTAAAGGGGCGATTCAGTGCGCCTGGAATGTGACCAGCGACTGGATCGATGGGTTCTGTCTCACCCCTGTAGCGGGGGCCGCCGCGCGCATCGATCAGATCTTGCGTGGGTGAATGCAGTTGCGCGAGCACTTCGTCTTGGGTGATCAGCTGCTCCAGTGGCTCACCAGGGGAATAAGAAGCGGTTGGTGTGACCGGCTGCGGTCCAGACGCGGTTGGACCGGCGGCATTGATCCACGCGTTCCAACCGCCGTCCAGCACCCTGACTTTGTCGTGGCCACACCAGCGCAACATCCACCATAGCCTACCCGCGACGAGGGTTCCGACTTTGTCGTACACGACAACGTTGGAATCCGGGCCAATCCCTAAAAGGGCCAGCCGTTGTGCAAATATTTCACGCTTGGGTAGGGGGTGTCTGCCGCCGTTGACTGCTTGTGAGGGGTCGTGAGCGCTGAGGTCGGCATCTAAGTCTGCATAGATGGCACCGGCAATGTGTTCTTGTTCAAACTGCAAACGCCCGAGCGCTGTGTTGTCTAAGTGGAACGTACAGTCAACAACGGTGATCTGCTGACCGTCAGCCAGTTGACGCGTCAGTTCAGTCGCGCTGATCAAGGGTGATGAATTCATGGCGTGATTTCTTTCGGGGGTGTTTGGGGGAGGGCCCGTGCTCGCAGCACAGTCGCCAGCATACCGCTGACCACAATGATGCCCATGCCCAGCCAGCTGAACCACGGCAACTCATCTTGGAAAATGAATACACCGTACAAAGCGGCAAAGGCGATGCCCGCATATTGCAGATTGGCTACCAACAGCGTCGCGCCGCTGCCATACGCGCGTGTGATGCACCATTGCCCCAGCGTGGCCAGCAGGCCCACCGGGATCAGCCAGATGGCATGCCAAGACCAGCCACTGGCGCCCATCCATAAGGTACCGACGGCCCCAGACACAAAGCTCGCCAATGAAAAATAAAACACCACCCGCGTTTCAGGCTCGCCGATTTTGGTGAGGGCACTGACTTGCAAATAGGCCAGTGACGCCAAGAGGCCAGAGCTTAGTCCCACCAAAGCGGCAAAGGACTGGTCGCTGTCAAATGTGGGTCTGAGCAGCAACGCCACACCCACGAAGCCACTGATGATGGTCAGCATCAGGGGAAGCTGGCGTTTGGCGTTGCCGCGATTGCTTTGGTAAAGCCAACCGGTGGTCAGCAAAATCACACCAATCCAGACACTGCTCATGTAGTTGAGGGTCATGCCAGTGGCGATTGGGATACGGGCCAGAGCGTAAAACCAGGACAGCAATGACGCCACGCCGACAATGGCTCGCCAGACGTGCATCAGTGGGACAGTGGTGGCGAAGCCAACGTGGGTTTGGCGAACGAGGGCCCCCATGAAGAACATCCCAATCAAGCCCCGATACATCACGATTTCAAAGTTGTGATATCCCTCCGAGGCAAACTTCACGCACACCCCCATGGTTGCGAAAGCAAGTGCGCCCAATAGTGACCAATAAGCGTGTTTGGGTTGAGGCTTGGGCATACGAGTTCGATGAAAAAAGGCGACCGACAGGCCGCCTTAGGTGTGGGTAGGGTGATTACAGACTTCCCATTTTTTCTCGGTACCACTCATGGAAGTGCTGCATGCCATCTTCCATGGGGCTTTGATAAGGCCCCACCTCGTCATCGCCTCGCTGCATCAGGGCATGACGTCCCTGATCCATGCGTTCAGCAATCTCGTCGTCTTCGACGGCTGTCTCCATGTAAGCGGCTCTTTGCGCTTCAATGAATTCCGGCTCAAACGCCAAGATTTCCTCAGGGTAGAAGAACTCGACCACGTTCATCGTCTTGGTTGGGCTGATCGGGCGCAGCGTTGACACCGTCAACACGTGGGGATACCACTCCACCATGATGTGCGGGTAATAGGTAAGCCAGATCGCGCCTTGGTTAGGCAACTCTCCCCCGGTGTACTGCAGCAGCACCTCGTGCCACTTTTTATACACCTGCGATCCAGGACGCTTGAGGTTAGTGATGCCCACCGTTTGGACCGAATATTCGGACTGGAACTCCCACTTCAAATCATCGCACGTGACGAAATTGCCCAAACCAGGGTGAAAAGGCTCTACATGGTAATCCTCAAGGTACACCTCGATGAATGTCTTCCAGTTGTAATTGCACTCGTGCATTTCCACGTGGCCAAGCTGGAAGCCTTCGAAACTCAGTGTCCCTGCTGGCCCCATCCCTTGGAGGTCTGCCTGAATATCACGGTGCTGCCCTTCAAATAACAAGCCATTCCACTCTTGCAGAGGATAGCGTTGCAGATTAAGGCAGGGGTCTTGGGCAAAATGGGGCGCCCCTAGGAGTTCGCCCTGGTCGTTGTATGTCCAACGGTGCAGCGGACAAATGATTTGACCATTGGCGTGTCCAGGCGCGCTGGTGTGCAGGTTGCCGCGCCCTTTGAGGATCGTGGCTTGGCGATGGCGACACACATTGGACAACAACTCAATGCCATTGGCCGTTCGCACCAGCGCGCGGCCGTTGTTCTCATGGGCAAGCACATGGTAGTCGCCCAACTCAGGCACGCTCAGCGCGTGACCGACGTAGCGGGGACCGTTGGCAAAAATAGTCTCCATTTCGCGCTGAAACAGTGCGTCATCGAAATAGGACCGGACAGGGAGTTGGCTCTTGGCCTGCTGGAGCTGAAGGCTTAAATCAGACATGGTTATCCTGATAAGTCTCCCCCTATGAAGGGGCAGGGCGGTAAAACAGTGTTGCGATCGCTGCGGATATCTCCCGCGCCGCTAACTGGCGAAAGTGAACCGCGCATTGTACCCACAATGAGTTCTTGAGTCCCCTCTGTGGTCTCAAGGCATCAGCTGGGGTGAATGGCATTGGTGCCATCCGCAGCGATTCAGCTCAAAGCTAGAAGTGTTGCGATGAGCCGCCTAGAATATCGGTTTTGCGACTGCCACAAATCAAACGGCCAAAGAGAGACGCCACGAGATGACTAAAAAATCAAAAACCGAAGCCGCAGCCGTGGATACCCTGACCTACGAACAAGCCATGGAAGAGTTGGAAGGTTTGGTTGACTTGCTCAATGAAGGCCAAATGCCACTGGAAGCCTTGATGGCCAGTTACGCTCGAGGCGCTGAGCTGTTGGCCCACTGTCAAAGCCGATTGCAGAGCGTCGAGCAACAAATCAAAGTGCTCGAAGCCGGTCAATTGAAGGCGTGGGAGCCTCAGGCATGAGCGCTTGGGCGTTCGACGAATGGCGGCAAAAACGCCTCGATGAGTTCGAGTTGGCGCTTGACCAGTACCTGAACCTCGATGCACCGCCTTCGTTGCTTGAGCCGATGCGTTACGCCACGCTAGGGGGCGGTAAGCGGATGCGTCCACTGCTGGCCGTGGCGGCCAGCGAAGCGATCAGTGGCCAAGAAACAGAGCGGCTCACGTCAACTCTGCGCGAGCAGGTGTTGCGTGCTGCGTGTGCCGTGGAGTGTGTGCACGTGTACTCGTTGGTCCATGATGATTTGCCTTGTATGGATGACGACGATATGCGCCGAGGGCGCCCCACCACCCACGTCAAGTTTGGGGAAGCGCAGGCTCTGTTGGCTGCCGACGCATTGCAATGCCTGGCTTTTGATTTGCTCAGTGCAGACGCGGGTGTGCAAGCCCACGTTCAGGTGCAGTGGTGCCGTGCTTTGTCGCAAGCCGCTGGCGCTTTAGGGATGTGTGGCGGACAAGCGATTGATATCGCGTCAGTGGGCCTGCCGCTGAATCAAAGTCAGCTGGAGCAAATGCACGCTAAAAAAACAGGCGCATTGCTGCGTTGTGCGCTGGCGCTTGG
>JBEAPX010000161.1:0-7002 GCA_041164205.1 Pseudomonadota bacterium | reverse complement strand
CTGACCACACTTGGCTGTCCAGATGTCCGTGTGGTGGGGCCGCGCACTTTGGTGCCGAGTGACATGGCTCATTTAGGCGCTCGGGTCTGTCACACGCTGGAAGAAGGCATTCGCGATGCGGATGTGGTCATCGCCTTGCGCCTGCAAAACGAGCGCATGAGTGGTGCGCTGCTGCCCTCGTCGCAAGAGTATTTCAAGCATTTCGGCCTCACCCCCGATCGCATGAAGTGGGCCAAGCCAGATGCCATCGTGATGCACCCTGGCCCCATCAATCGTGGCGTTGAGATTGATTCCGCAGTCGCGGATGGGCCTCAGGCAGTGATTTTGTCGCAGGTCACGTTTGGCATCGCCGTGCGCATGGCTGTGATGTCAATTGTGGCGGGTAACGAAGGGTAAGCACCATGAAATTGTTGATCCAAGGCGGTCGCGTGATCGACCCCAACAGTGGCCGCGACGAAGTGGCCGATGTGGCCATTGGTGCGGGACGCATTTTGGCCATCGGCGCCTCTGCCAAGGGATTCGAGGCCGACCGCGTGGTCGACGCCACGGGATGCATCGTGGCACCAGGCCTGATTGATTTGTGCGCGCGTTTGAAAGAACCAGGCTACGAGCACGAAGGGATGCTCGAGTCAGAAATGGCCGCTGCGGTCGCCGGTGGTGTCACCGCGCTCGTGTGTCCGCCCGACACCGATCCGGTTCTGGATGAATCGGGCTTGGTCGATATGCTCAAGTTCCGAGCTGAACAACTGAACTTGGCCCGCGTTTTTCCGCTGGGTGCCGTGACCCGAGCGCTGCAAGGCGAGGTATTGACAGAGATGGCTCAGTTGACCGCCTCAGGTTGTGTTGGCTTCTCGCAGGCTGAAAACCCGATCGTGAACACTCAAGTTCTGCAGCGGGCGATGCAGTACGCCGCGACGTTTGGATTTGCGCTGTGGCTGCGTCCGCAAGACGCTTGGCTGGGGCGCGGCGTTGCCGCCAGCGGGCCATTGGCCACCCGAATGGGCTTGTCTGGCGTGCCGGTGGCGGCAGAGCTGATTGCGTTGCACACCATCTTTGCGCTGCAGCGCACGACCCAAGCCCGCATTCACCTGTGCCGCATCAGCAGCGCTGCAGGCTTGGCGTTGGTGCGTCAAGCCAAGGCTGAAGGGCTGCCTGTGACGTGTGATGTCAGCGTGCACAACTTGCACCTGATTGATGTGGATATGGGCTATTTCGACAGCCGTGCACACCTCCAACCACCCCTGCGCCAGCAGGTGGACCGAGACGCGCTGCGCGCCGGCTTGCAAGACGGCACCATCGACGCCTTGGTCAGCGATCACAACCCAGTGGAGGCCGATGCCAAGGCGCAGCCATTTGCCGAATCCGAAGCTGGCGCCACCGCGGTTGAATTGTTGTTGGGCTTGGCGCTCAAGTGGGCCGCAGACAGCGGCTTGCCTCTTGCCGAGGCCTTGCGCGTGGTCACCATTGGCCCGGCGAGCGTCTTGGGCCAGGCCTTGGGCAGTTTGCAATCCAGCATGGGCCAGGTGGTCGAAGGCGGCATTGCAGACTTGTGCGTTTTCGAGGCGGAGCCTTTGCACATGACTGCGGGCTCGCAACTGCGAAGCCAAGGCAAGTTCACGCCATTCGAAGGCGTCGAGTTGCCTGGCCGTGTGCGCCAGACGGTGGTCAACGGTCAATTGGCTTTCAGCAGTTAAGCCCCAATGTCTGCCACAGGCCTGAGCCGAACCCGCGCTCTGCTGCGGTGCGCCCAGGCCATTGGGTTGGTGTGTCGCGGCCTGTGGACGATGCATCGCCACTTTGGCCACGCCACTGCACCAGAGCGGGAACAACACATCCGGCAATGGTCACGCGATGTGCTGCAGGTCTTTGGTGTGCACCTTGAAGTTCGCGGGTTGCCCGCCGGTGGGGTAGCGGGGCTGGTAGTGGCCAATCACATCAGTTGGCTCGACATCCTCATCATCAATGCCGCGCACCCTGTGCGTTTTGTGGCCAAGTCCGATGTCGGCCGCTGGCCTTTGTTGGGCAAGCTCGTCACCGAGGCGGGTACCTTAATGATCGAGCGCACCTCGCGCCGCGACGCCATGCGTGTCGTTCACCACATGACGGAAGACTTGCGTCAGGGCCATGCTGTGGCCGTCTTTCCAGAGGGCACCACGCACGACGGCTCGGCCGTGTTGCCGTTTCATGCCAACTTGATTCAAGCCGCCATCAGCGCGCCTTGTGCCGTGATTCCGGTGGGGTTGTCCTATTGGCCTCTCGACAGCGAGGCGAGGGCCCTTCAGGGCAAGTCACTCGTTGCCGCGTTTGTCGGAGACATGACACTGGTGCAATCCGTGTGGTCGGTCTTGCGGCGTGGCCCAGTGCACGCAGTCGTCCACTGGGGATCGCCGCAACTGGCTCAGGGCCGCGATCGTCGGGGTTGGGCGCGGGCACTCGAGCAAGAGGTCGCCCAGCTGTCACAGAGCCCTGCGCCGCCACGCACCCCTTCCTAAACGCCCTATCCGTTCGCGTCACGCAGTTGGGCGGTCGGTTCGCCAAGCGCGAGTCGCCTGGCGAACAGATTGATGTGTTGGCTTCGCAAGCCAATGCAGATCAAGACTTCTGCTTGTTCTTGATGTACTCCATAAACAATGGGGCATTCGCTTTGCGATCTTCATTGACTCGTTGCACACTGGCGCGCTCTCCGACCTTGGCCATGTAGTCTTTGATCGGAAGCTCGGCAAGGTAATCGCGGCCATAAATCTTCTTGGTTGCTGCGCTCACCAGCGGAAGGTGAGTGATCGCCGCGCAGTCTGCCAGTGTGAATGCATCGCCTGCAATAAATGGCGTGAATTGCACGAGCTGAGCAAAGCCAGCGATATTTTTTTCGAGTTGTGCGCTGACTTTTTCTTTGGCCGAGTCACTGACTTTGCCGCCAAAGAAGGCTTCCGTGTAGAGATTGCGGGCCACCAGTTCGAGATGCAAATCCAAAAACTGCACCAACTCGCGCACCTTGGCCGCTTCGTAGGCATTGCTGGGCAAGAGGCGGTGGCTGGGGTATTGCTGCTCGAGGTACTCCAAAATGATGGTTGACTCGCTCAGCGGTCCTTGCTCAGTGATCAGGTAAGGCACTTTGCCCAGTGGTGAGCTCGTGGCATCGGTTTCGCCGACCCAAGTCAGTTGCTCTTCAAAGGGAATGCCTTTTTCCAGCAAGGCCAGTTTGACTTTGTTGTGGTAGTTGCTGCCGGCAAAGCCGCAAAGTTTCAGCATGAGGGTCTCCTTCGGTTGGGGTGTCAGACGAAACGCGTTTGACGCAGATCATGCCCGAACGTTGAAAGACCCGCTGTCACCCTCGATGGTCTGCTACTGAGCTTGCCGCGCGCCATAATAGGGGCATGAACTGGATGCGACGCAACCGATGGACGGCGTGGTGGGTGATGGCCTGGTTGGCCCTCAGCCTCGCCGTGGCCAACGCGTCGCCACTGATGTCCAGCGGTGGTGCCTTGGTCTGCTCGGCCAGCGGCACCAAGTGGGTCGAGTACAGATCGGAACCCACGGCCAACAGCGCGCAAAAGCACACTTGGCATTGCAGTTTATGTCTGCCTTTTGTGGCGGGTGGCGACACGTCTGTCGTGCCCCTTCAATTGGCAGGGCAGCCCCAGATATGGGTCCACCATCTCACTCAAGCCATCAGCACACCTGTGGCACGCCCGTACTTGGCGCGTGCTCCGCCTTCGCTGGTTCGCGCTTTAGCCGCGCCCGTTTGAACGCTCACGCCCTGCGCGGGCTTGGGCTTGACAACCAACCCGTTTGAATGCGGGTCGGTACATCCATATCAATGGCGGCGTCACAGTGGGTTCGACCAGACGTTGACCACCGACCGCTGCTTCACACTGACAGGTTATTCATATGCATTACAAAACCACCACTCAATGGATTGCGAGTGCCACGATCTCTATCTTTGCCCTGCTTTCACATACGGCTGCGCTCGCACAAGCGCCGGTTCACATCCAAGACCCTTGGGTGCGAGCCACGGTGCCAGGCCAAAAAGCAACCGGTGCGTTCATGACCCTCACGGCTTCAGGCGACTGGCGCCTGGTGGGCGTCAAGTCACCCGTCTCTGGCATTGCTCAAGTGCATGAAATGAGCATGAAAGAAGGCGTGATGCGCATGGCCGAAGTCGCCGGTGGATTGCCGCTGCCCAAAGGACAGGCGGTGCAACTCAAACCCGGTGGCTTTCACCTCATGCTCATGGACCTCAAGTCGGCAGCGAAAGTGGGCGAAGTCGTCCCCTTGACGCTCACCTTCAAAGCCGCAAACGGGCGCACTGAAACCATGGAAGTGCAAGCCCCAGTGAGACCACTTGGCGGCAAGTCCCCTGCAGCGCACGGCCATTCTGGCCATGACATGAAGGCACATCAGTAATCTCTGATCACTGAAGCCAATCCTGCGACCCGCCTTCTTCGATCCGAGGGCGGGTCGCACTCGGGTGATCTCTGTCACCCTAGCCCCCAACCCGACCGGTCACTCAGGGGGCAGACCCAACAGGTCTCAAGGTTTCGACAGAGTCCAACACACAAGGTGGTGCCTGCCAGTTTGCGCGCAGCCACCTGACGGCCAGCCTCAGCGCATGGGCCAGTTCAACCACCACGTCCATCAATGCCAACGGGCAGGCCGCTGCCAGGTGCACACCCACGCATCACCCTGTTCGACAGACCGCTCACTCGCGATGGCACCGCCGACTCTCCAACGCTCTGATAGCGCTTGATCGCAACCCCGCATCCCGCAGCAGCACCTGGTTGGCCTGTTGTCCAGATGAATCTGGGCGCACAAATAACGTGATAAATAGCACATAAGAATTCAATAAAGCTTCATTTCAATTTGAGTTATGTGGTTTAAATAGTTAAAAAATATACATTTAATGCTTCCTCAAGCATCTAAGCGATTCTCGCGCGGTGGGTGTGTTCGTGCCAGTCAATTTTTTAAAGGGGACATTGAATGTTTGACAAGAAAGAAGAGAAACATCAAAAGCCAAAAAACGTGAGTGATCAATCTGGATTGCAAGACCACTCAGGCGAAGAGAAAACCGCCCCAACAACTGACAAGAGTGGGAAAGACCCAGTCCACTCAAACGGCGAATCCATCGCCCATGCAGCAGAAGCGCCCGACCGCGAAACAAATGTGACTGGGCGAGCTGTTTTTGCTGTTGAAACGTCCGGCGCTGGGGTCGTGGTCCGCACTGCTTTTTTGACCGAGGATGCTCGCCTGCTCGAAATGCCTGCCGTGTTTCCAGACATCCTGCACGCCATGAGCGTGATCGACGACCTCAAAGCGCAAGTGATGCAGCATTTTTCTCGGGCCGCTCAAGTGGGTGCCCAAGTGATTGCCAATCAAAGCAAGCAAGAGCAAGCAGCCGAAAAACCAGCGTCGGATGGGTCAGCCAAGCCCTAACACAATGCCCGCCATCGAGATTGAAGATGTCTAACTGGGTCCACCTTGCGAGTCTTGCGTGCCACACCCTTCTGACCATGACCCTCCTCAGCCCAGCCCTCTCTTGGGCTCAGGCCGGGCGGGATGCGGGCGCCATCGCTCGCGATCTAGAGCGCCAGCAAACTCGACCAGGCAAGCCACCGGGCACACCATCTGCATTAGAGCCCAATGCGACACCGGAGGCTCCCATGAGTAGCCAGAGCGAGGGGCCACGCTTTGTGATCCAGCGCTTTGATTTCATCGGCTTAACGCTCCTGAGCGAATCTGAACTGCGCCGTGCGCTCGATTCTTGGTTGGGGCGTGAATTGACCTTTGCCGATCTCCAAAAGGCGCTCACGCGTGTGACCGACTTGTATGAAGAAAAAGGTTGGACTGTGCGGCCCCAACTCCCGGAGCAAGATGTCGGCGACGGCGTCGTGACCGTTCAGCTCATTGAGGGCAAGTTAGGCGAGGTTGCGGTGGTCAACGAAGACACCCCCATCTCTACACAACAAATCAAGGGAATACTGACCGCGCGACAGCGCCCAGGTGACCCCTTGCGAATCGACGCCTTGACTCGCGGATTGGCCGTGCTCAATGACTTGCCAGGCCTGTCAGCACAAGCGGCCTTGAAGCCTGGGGCTGACCTTGGCTTTTCTGACGTATTGGCAATCGTCAAACCCTCACCTGGCCTGACTGGCAGCGTCATGGCAGACAATTTTGGCGCGAAATCAACTGGGCAATTGCGCATCACAGGCTCTTGGAGTTGGAACAACCCCAATCACCTCGGCGATCAGACCCAGCTCAGTCTGATGGGGAGCGAGGGCAGCATTTACGGCCGATTGGTCTACAGCCGGCCCATTGGTTTCGATGGCTGGCGAGCGCAGGCATCGCACTCCCAACTGCAGTACAGCTTGTTGGGAGAGTTCAGTGACCTCAGCGCCAGCGGGCTGGCTGTCACCAACGAATTGGGGTTGACCTACCCAATCAAACGAGAAGCCGAGAGTAATCTGACGCTATCGATCGATGTGACGCGCTCAAGGTATGTCAACACCGAAGTCGAAGTCAGAAGTCAGCGCGAGTTGTCATTCGCTGCACTCGGCTTGTCTGGTGACCAAACCGATGCGTGGATGGGCGGGGGATCCAATGCATTTGGCATCAATCTAACCCACGGTCAGGCCACTCGAGTCACCGACCTTTGCGGGTGCTCCCCACCAACCACACAAAGCTTCACAGCTTTGGAATTTAACGGCTCGCGGCTTCAACGACTGGTGGGGTCGACCACGTTGAGGGTCTTCTTTTCTGGCCAGCTGGCCGCAAACAACCTGGACTCGTCGCAGAAATTTGGGTTGGGTGGCACGAACGGCGTTCGGGCCTATGCAGCGAGTGAGGCCAGCCTGACCATGTCTGGCACGACCGTATCTAATCGCGAATACGACGGCTCCACCCATGCAGCTGTCACCATCGGCAATGAGTCAGGTTATGTGTCGGGCGAGTCGCTCACCATCACTGCGGCAGCCACCTTTGATAGCAAAGACGCAGGCAACCGCACCG
>JBEAPX010000160.1:0-16921 GCA_041164205.1 Pseudomonadota bacterium | reverse complement strand
AGTCAAAACGGGTTTTTTCGGCGTCAACCAAACTGCCCTTTTGTTGGACGTGATCGCCCAACACTTCGCGCAAAGCCTTGTGCATCAGATGGGTCGCCGAGTGATTGCGCGCCGTCGCCATGCGCCGATCCACGTCGACTCTGGCATCGACCGCGTCCCCAACTTTGAGCACGCCCGACTGCAACACCCCATGGTGCGCGAACACATCGGCCTTGATTTTTTGTGTGTCTTCGACGGCGAACTGATGGCTGCCTGACAGCAACACGCCGGCATCGCCCACTTGCCCGCCCGACTCTGAGTAGAAAGGAGTCGTATCGAGCACCACCACCCCCACCTGCCCTGCCTCCAACGCGCCGACTGCAACGCCGTCCTTGTAGAGCGCGACCACAGTGGCGGCATGACGCAAGTCGGAATAGCCCACGAACGTGTTGGCCGCACCGCTGTACTCAAGCGCCTTGTCCATTTTGAATTTACCAGCGGCACGGGCCTGACTTTTTTGCTGTCCCATCGCCGCATTGAACCCTGCGACGTCGACCTCAACCGAGCGCTCACGGCACACGTCTTGGGTTAAGTCGAGTGGGAAGCCATAGGTGTCATGCAGTTTGAAGGCGACCTCACCATCCAAGGTTTTGGCGCCGCCAGCAAGCGCGCTGTCCAAAATCTCCATGCCGTTGGCCAAGGTCTCATAAAACCGCTCTTCTTCGGTTTTCAGAATGTCCATCACGCGCTGGGCCTGTTCCTTTAAGCGCGGGTACGCGTCGCCCATCAAGGCCACAAGGTCGGGAACCAGCTTATGGAAAAAGGCACGCTTTTGACCAAGCTTGTAACCATGGCGAATGGCTCGACGCACGATGCGGCGCTGTACATAGCCCCGCCCTTCGTTGCTCGGAATGACGCCGTCGACCACTAAAAATGCTGTCGCTCGAATGTGGTCAGCAATCACCTTTAGCGAGGGGTTGTGAAGGTCTGAGCAGCCCGTCTCACGCGCCGCTGCCTTGATCAAGTGATCGAAGAGGTCGATGTCGTAATTGCTATGGACGCCCTGCAAGATCGCCGCAAGGCGCTCCAATCCCATGCCCGTGTCCACACAAGGCGCGGGCAAGGGTGAGACTGAGCCGTCCTCTGCCATTTCAAATTGCATGAAGACGTTGTTCCAAATTTCAATGAAACGGTCGCCATCTTCGTCAGGGCTGCCGGGAGGGCCGCCAGGAATCTCGGGGCCGTGATCATAAAAAATTTCGGAGCAAGGACCACACGGCCCAGTGTCCGCCATCATCCAGAAGTTATCGCTCTTGTAGCGGCCGCCCTTGTTGTCACCAATGCGAATCACGCGCTCGGGGGGCAGTCCGATGTCTTGGGTCCAAATGTCGTATGCCTCGTCATCCTCGGCGTAGACCGTGGCCAAGAGCCGCTCGGCCGGTAGCCCATACACCTGGGTCAACAATTCCCAAGCCCATTTCAAACTATCGCGCTTGAAATAGTCCCCGAATGACCAGTTGCCCAACATCTCAAAAAACGTGTGATGGCGTGCGGTGTAACCCACGTTCTCGAGGTCGTTGTGTTTGCCACCGGCTCGCAAGCACGCTTGCACAGAAGTCGCACGAACATAGGGCCGCTTGTCGGTGCCCAAAAACACGTCTTTGAACTGAACCATGCCCGAGTTGGTGAACATCAATGTGGGATCGTTGCCCGGGACCAATGGGCTGGATTCGACCACCGTGTGACCGCGCTCCGCGAAATACTCCAGAAACGTTCGACGGATGTCTGCCACTGACATGTTGAGAGGGCGATTGGCGGTGTTGCTCATGGGCGGTGCAAACTGGTTGGGAGAGGACGAATGGACTCAGACAGAGTCCGCTCTGGCGGACAAACGCAAATTATAGGTTTCCATTCCCCTTGCTGGCGCGCGTCAACCACATGACAGCAATCCCGCTCGACGTCGTGCGAGCAATCAGCTGGCGCGGTATGCTTGACGCCTACTTTGTCGGACCCTAGCGGAGAAGAAACATGGACATGAAAACCAACCCTTTGAGCCTGCTCAACGACCCCTCCCTGTTGAAGACAGATGCCCTGATCAATGGCCAATGGGTGCCCGGCTCTGGCCGCTTCGCGGTCACGGATCCGGCGTCTGGGATGCATCTGGCCGATGTCGCCAACTTGAGCAGCGCGGACGCTGAGGCGGCGATTGATGCGGCGAACCAGGCGTGGCCAGCATGGCGCAAAAAGACCGCCAAAGAGCGCTCCATCATCATGCGCAAGTGGTTCGACCTATTGATGAGCAATCAAGAAGATTTGGCCAGACTGATGACCGCCGAAAATGGTAAGCCGATGGCTGAGTCCCGGGGTGAAGTGGCCTACGGGGCAAGCTTTGTCGAATGGTTCGCTGAGGAAGCCAAGCGGGTCAACGGCGAAACTCTGCCCACTTTCGACAACAATCGCCGTTTGTTGGTGGTGCGTGAGCCCATCGGCGTCTGTGCCGCGATCACACCATGGAATTTCCCCTTGGCGATGATCACTCGCAAGGTCTCCCCTGCATTGGCCGCGGGCTGCCCGGTCATCATCAAGCCTGCTGAGCTCACACCATTGACCGCATTGGCAGCCGCGGAACTCGCGATTCGCGCAGGCATTCCAGCGGGCGTTTTGAATATCGTCACTGCGGACGCCGACAACAGCATCGCCGTCGGCAAGGTGTTTTGTGCATCCAACACCGTACGCCACATCAGCTTCACAGGCTCCACAGAGGTGGGGCGCATTTTGATGGCTCAGTCGGCCCCCAGCGTCAAAAAAATGTCACTGGAGCTGGGAGGCAACGCGCCGTTTATTGTGTTTGACGATGCGGATATCGACTCTGCCGTCGAGGGTGCCTTCGCGAGCAAGTACCGCAACGCCGGCCAGACCTGCGTCTGCTCCAATCGAATCTATGCCCAAGCCGGCATTTACGATGAGTTTGTTGAAAAGTTTGCAGCCAAGGTGGCGACCGCCACGGTTGGCAACGGTTTTGAAGACGGCGTCAACCAAGGTCCCCTTATTGAAGAGTCGGCGTTGGAAAAGGTGCAGCGCCATGTCGATGACGCGGTGGCCAAAGGTGGGCGCATCGTGACCGGAGGCAAGCGCCTGAACCACATTGGCTCAGGTCAATTTTTTGAGCCGACCGTGATCGCCGATGCCAATGCCACCATGCTGTGCGCGCGCGAGGAGACCTTTGGCCCCTTCGCTCCGGTGTTCAAATTCGAGCAAGAGCAAGACGCCATCGATGCAGCAAACAACACCGAATTTGGCCTGGCGAGCTATTTCTACAGCCGGGATGTGGGTCGCATCTTCCGCGTCGCGGAGGCGCTGGAATATGGAATGGTCGGCATCAACGTCGGGATTTTGGCCACGGAACACGTGCCATTCGGCGGCGTCAAACACAGTGGCCTGGGACGGGAAGGGTCGCACCACGGCATGGACGACTACGTGGAGATCAAATACCTCTGTGTCGGCGACATCCTCAAGTGAAGCCAAACTGGCGCGCGCCAATCGAGTGGGTTGAGCCGCCAGCTCTCACTCGTTGGCGCCACCCTCGATGTCATCGGCACTGAGCACTTTGGCGCGCACTTCTTCGATACGGTGACCATCCACGCGCACCACTTCAAATTGCCAATCCCCGACCTGCACCACGTCATGCGGGGACAGCATTTGACCTGCTTCAGCGAGCAGCAGTCCCGCCAGGGTGTTGTAGTGCCCCTCGGCTTCGTCGGGCAGGTGCTCGATGTCTAGGCGAGATTTGAGTTCAGCAATCGGCATCCCGCCGTCCAGCTGCCAAGTCCCGTCTTCATCGGGAATCGCCCAGGCATCATCTGCCTCAGCACTTTTGAGTTCGCCCGTGATCGCCTCAAGCAAGTCTCTGGGCGTCAGCAGCCCTTGCACCACGCCGTATTCATCAACCACCAGCGCCACTCGCATATCGCTGACCCGGTACTGTTCGAGCACCTCAAACGCATTCAAGGTCTCTGGCAAGTAAACCGCGGCGACCAAATGCTCCCCCACGGTTGCCTGCGGCTCAGACTCGGCCAAACGCAGCAAGGACTCAACGTGGATCACCCCCTCGACCTGATCCAGGTCACCTTTGCACACGGGATACCAAGAGTGGCCATATTCACGCACGGTTTGTAGCGCCAGCGTCGGTGTGTCTTCCACCTGTAGCCACACCAACTCATCGCGAGGACGCATGATCGACGCGAGCGGGCGCTTGTCCAATTCGAGCACATTGCGCACCATTTGATGCTCGTGCTCCAGTAACACCCCAGCCCCGAGGCCCTCTGCCAGACTGGCTTCTATCTCTTCCTCGGTCATGACCTGAGAGGCGCCGTTGTTGACCCTCAAGGCGGCCAAAATCGCGCGCGTGGTGCCAGACAGCAGCGCAACAAAGGGGCGAGCGGCAACAGCCACCGCGGTCATGGGCAGGGCCACCGCCCGGGCGACAATCTCGGGAAACAGCTGGCCGATGCGCTTGGGCACCAATTCGCCAAACACGATGGTCACATACGTGATGATCGCGACAACCACCGCTGTGGCCAACACACTCGAAACGCCTTCATCTAAGCCCCAGCCTTGCATCCGCACGGACAGGTCGACGCTGAAAGCCGCCTCTCCCAGGATGCCGTTCAGCAGGCCGATGGACGTGATGCCCACCTGTACAGAGGACAAAAACTGGGTGGGGTCGTCGAGCAGCTTCAATGCCGCGCGTGCACCGCGGTCACCCGCATCCGCGAGTTTTTGCAGTTTGACGCGCCGGCACGAGGCCAAGGCCATTTCTGACATAGCAAAAATGCCATTCAGCAACGTGAGAAAAAGAATGATGAGTAATTCCATAATGCGTCATGGCACTTTACATGATTGGCGACGTACAAGGCTGCGCAGACCCGCTATGGCAACTGTTGCGCAAGGTAAATTTTTCCCCAAGTCGAGACACCATTTATTTGTTGGGAGACTTGGTGAATCGCGGACCTGCATCGCTCGAGGTGCTCCGGCAGCTCAGGGACTGGGGCTCATCCGCGCAATGCCTATTGGGTAACCATGATTTGCACCTGCTGGCCATCGCTCATGGCTATGGCCGACTCAAATCGATGGATACGCTGGATGACCTGTTGGCTGCGCCAGATCGAGACGCGTTGCTCACTTGGCTGCAAGCCCGGCCGCTCGCACTTGATGCGCACGGGTGGTTGATGGTGCACGCCGGTGTGTTTCCGCAATGGAGCGCGTCGCAAACGCTGTCTTTGGCCAAGGAAGTCGAGACCGTCCTACAAGGCCCAGATGCCATCGCGTTTTTTGCCCAAATGTATGGCAACTCGCCGGACCACTGGCGTGATGACTGGCAAGGCATAGAGAGACAGCGCTGCATCGTCAACGCGCTCACGCGCATGAGGCTGGTCGATGACCGCGGTGTCATGGACTTTCAAATCAAAGGCGACGCCTCTGAGGCGAATGCCCCTTGGATGCCTTGGTTCGACCACCCTGAACGCCAAACACAAGGGCACCCCATCGCGTTTGGTCACTGGTCGACGTTGAACGCGCATCAGCGACCTGATGTGTTGCCGCTAGATACCGGTTGTGTTTGGGGCGGCTGTCTGAGTGCCGCGAGGATCATCGAAGGGACGCCTGAGGTGGAGTGGATCAAACAACCCTGCCCGCAGGCTCAGTCACCCAGCGATTGATTCAACTCAAGCCTCTTGAGCTTCGCTGCCTTGGGCCTCGGTGGCTGGCACGGCAACAGCCGGTGCAGCTCTGAATAAGGCTGGCATTTTGGGTTTGCTTTTGATGTTGGCAGACAGGCCCCGTGGCTTTGCGCTTGATGCGTTTTTCGAGTCCCAACCCGGCGCGGTTTCGCTCGGGGTAGAGGGCTCATAGGGCTTGTCAAAAAACGGGTCACGCGGCGCCATTCGGGGTGCACGGTATGCGGCCTTGTCCAGTGCCGGTTCGTCCTTGGGCTCATGCCAGCGGCGTTGGCCATCGTTGCGCGCATGGCCAGGGCGCTCCGCCACAGGGCTGATGGTTTCCACATCGGCTTTGATGCGAATCAATTTTTCAATGTCGCTGAGCAAACGGTTATCGGACGGCGTCACAAAAGACACCGCCAAACCCTCCGCCCCAGCTCGGCCGGTGCGGCCGATGCGGTGCACGTAATCTTCAGCGTTGAAAGGCAAGTCCACGTTGAACACCGCAGGGACATCCTTGATGTCCAAGCCACGCGCGGCGACATCGGTACACACCAACAACCGCACCTCGCCGCGCTTGAACGCTTCGAGTGCCTTGAGTCTCTCGTCTTGGCTCTTGTCGCCATGCAAAGCAGCGGTACTGATGCCATCTCGCTCGAGCGCACGGGCCAAGCGGGCGCAGCCCAACTTGCTGTTCACAAACACGAACGCTTGCTTGACATCTAAATCGTGCACGAGGTGGCGCACCGCCTCGCGTTTGCGATCGCCATCCACTGCAAAAAATCGCTGCGTCACGGTCGCCGCTGTCTCATTTGAGCGCGCAACTTCCACTGTGACTGGGTCTTGCAAGTAACTGTTCGCCAAACGCTTGATTTCAGGAGAAAACGTCGCCGAAAACAGCAATGTGGTGCGCTGCTTGGGCAAGTAACTCAAAATGCGCTGCAAGTCTGGCAAGAACCCAATGTCCAGCATCCGATCCGCTTCGTCCAAGACCACATACTCCACTTGGTTGAGCGCGCAGGACTTGCTCTCGATGTGATCCAGCAAACGACCTGGTGTGGCCACCAGAACCTCAACGCCTTGACGCAACTCTGCAATTTGGGGCTTGATATCGACGCCACCAAACACCACCGCGCTGCGCAAGTTGGTGTACTTGGCGTACTGCTTCACCTGCTGAGCCACCTGGTCCGCCAGTTCTCTCGTGGGAAGCAAGACCAAGGCGCGAACCGGGTGGCGGGCTGGCGATGCAGAGTGATTTTCGTGCTTGAGCAAGCGCTGCAACAACGGCAAGGAAAAGGCCGCTGTTTTACCGGTGCCAGTTTGCGCCGCTCCCATCACGTCTCTGCCCTGCAATACGACTGGGATCGCCTGCGCCTGGATCGGCGTCATGGACTCGTAGCCCATTTCGGCGACGGCTTGATTGAGGTTCGGGGCGAGATTGAGTTCTGAGAATGCGAGTACGGTCACTGAGTGGGTATATCCATTGGGTAAACCACGATTGTCGCACTCTGAAATGGCCTATGCCTCTTGCGTTCCCTCGGTACAACACACAAAACCTTGTGATGACACGGATTCCTCAGTTAAGTCTTGGGTAAAGTGACGCCATGCTGGCCCTGGTATTTGCCACCACGGTCCTTGTAACTGGTTTCACAGACTTCATCACTCTCGAAGAACAAGACTTGCGCACAACCCTCGCCGGCGTAAATTTTGGCGGGCAGAGGCGTGGTGTTACTGAACTCCAGCGTGACATAGCCCTCCCACTCTGGCTCGAAAGGCGTCACGTTCACAATGATGCCGCAGCGTGCATAGGTGCTCTTGCCTAAGCACACGGTGAGGACATTTCTTGGAATTCGAAAGTACTCCACGGTTCTGGCGAGCGCAAAGCTGTTCGGCGGAATGATGCACACATCGGATTCGATATCGACGAAGCTCTTTTCATCGAAGTTTTTAGGATCAACCACCGTGCTGTGAATATTGGTGAACACCTTGAACTCGCGAGCACAGCGAATGTCATAGCCGTAACTGCTGGTACCGTAGCTGACAATTTTCTGCCCGGTTGCAGACTGACGCACCTGCCCTGGCTCAAACGGCTCGATCATGCCGTGTTGCTCTGCCATGCGGCGGATCCATTTGTCGCTCTTGATTGCCATGATTTGACCTTTGTGACGCAATAAACCTGATGGCGCATTGTAGGCAAGAACGATCGCCCCGCTTGCGCCCCCCACATCACTCCGGGGTGCGTGTCGATTCAGGTCGGTGAAGCACAAAAAAAAGCGCCCCCAGTGGGAGCGCTTTGACGGGCGGGTGCCAAGTTGCGGCTAACCCACCAGTTCGGCCATACCGCGGTCAGTTGCCGCTTGGGACTTTGCCATCGACGCCTTCAACGTAGAAGTTGATGCCACCCAAGAAGCCATCATCTGCGACGGTCCCAGCGGCAATCGCGACTTTGCCATCGTTGGTTTTGATGGGGCCTTTCCAGATCTTGAAACTGCCATCCTTCAAACCAGCTTTGACTTGAGCCAACTTGGCCTTGACTGCGGCGGGCACATCGTCTGCTACCGCCACCATGTCAATCGCACCCTCTTTCACACCCCACCAAGAGGCACCCGTGCTCCAGGTGCCATTGAGTGCTTCACCAACCGCTTTGACGTAATAAGGGCCCCAGTTGATGACTGCAGAACCCAAATGCGCCTTAGGTGCATAAGCCTGCATATTGGAGTCCCAACCAAAAGCGCGCTTGCCGTTTTTCTCGGCGGTCTGCAGGACGGCAGATGAGTCGGTGTTTTGCATCAACACGTCAGCGCCACTGTTGATCAACGATTGCGCTGCCTCGGTTTCCTTGGGTGGATTGAACCACTCACCAACCCACACCACTTTGGTCTTGACCTTGGGGTTCACAGACTGCGCACCCATGGTGAAACTGTTGATGTTGCGAATCACTTCGGGAATAGGGATAGAGCCCACCACGCCCAAGGTGTTTGACTTGGTCATTGCACCCGCAATCACGCCAGCCATGTAGGCACCTTGGTAAGTGCGGCTGTCGTAAATGCGCATATTTTTGCCGGTTTTGTAGCCGGTGGCGTGCTCAAACTTCACTTTTGAAAAATCACGCGCCACTTTGCGCATCGGCTCCATGTAGCCGAAAGTGGTGCCGAAAATCAAGGTGTTGCCCTGCTTGGCGAGGTCACGAATGACGCGCTCCGCATCAGCACTTTCAGGCACATTTTCAACATAGGTGGTTTTCACCTTGTCGCCAAAGGCCGCCTCAACGGCTTTGCGACCGTTGTCATGGGCAAAAGTCCAGCCGCCGTCGCCCACCGGGCCGACGTAGGCAAATGCCACTTTCAAGGGTTCGGCCTGGGCTGACGCCATAAAACCGACAGCAGCCACGGCTGCCAATAGGGAACGTTTGATCGCTTGTTGACGGATCATGATGCACTCCAAATTGATGGGGGAAAAGTCGGGCCCATTATGAGCCTGGATGAAAGGGTTTGCCAATGGACTGCGGCATGTTGACGCGTATCCACTGCGGGTTACGAGAAATCAGTGCCAGCACCACCACGGTTGCCACGTAGGGCATCATATTCAAAAATTGGGCTGGAATTTCCACGCCCATGCTTTGAAGGTGAAACTGAAGCATGGTGACGCCACCGAATAAATACGCACCCAGCAATACGCGGGCGGGCCGCCAGGTGGCAAAAGTGGTCAACGCCAAGGCAATCCAACCTTTGCCTGCGATCATGCCCTCGACCCACAACGGCGTATAGACGGTCGACACATAGGCACCGGCGACGCCGCAAAGCGCCCCCCCAGTGACCACCGCCAGCCAACGAATACCTCGCACGTTGTAACCCAGCGCATGAGCTGAACTGGGCGACTCGCCCACGGAGCGCAAGATCAGCCCAACGCGGGTCCGGTTGAGCATCCAGATCAACGCCAGCGCCAAAAACATGGCGAGATAAACCAACGGGTGATGCCTAAACAAGGCTGGCCCAACAAAGGGCAGGTCTGCCAGGAAGCCAAGAGAAAATTGCCCCACATCTGGGAGCTTCTCTTGCACATAACCGGTGCCTAAAAACGCGGATAGTCCGGCACCAAACAGCGACAGCGCCAAGCCAGTGGCATATTGATTTGTGTTGAGCCAGATCACCATCCATCCGAAGATGCCCGCCAACAAAGCGCCCGCAGCGGCACCCGCAGCAAAGCCCAACCAAGGGTTCCCGGTGTGTACCACGGCAGCAAATCCGGCAAGCGCGGCGCACAGCATCATGCCCTCGGCCCCCAAGTTCAAAATGCCGGCTTTCTCGTTGATCAGCAGGCCCAGACTGGCCAGCGCCAAAATGGTTCCGGAGCTCAGTGTTGCGGCAATGAGTAAATCCATCACACGCCTCCCTTTCGACGCACCACGCGATAGGCAATCAAGGTGTCGCAGGCCAACAACGCAAACAACAACAGGCCTTGAAACACGCCCGTGATGCTCTTGGGCAAACCCAATCGAGACTGAGCCAATTCACCACCGATGTAAAACATGCTCATCAGCAGCGCTGAGAAAACCATACCCACGGGGTGCAGGCGCCCGACAAAGGCCACGATGATGGCGGCAAATCCGTAGCCCACAGGCACATATGGCGTCAACTGCCCAATCGGGCCAGCCACCTCCAGGGCCCCGGCCAGGCCAGCGGCCCCGCCGCTGCCGAGCAATGCAATCCACAGGGCCTTGCGCGATGAAAAACCCGCGAACCTCGCAGCGGCCGGCGCCATCCCTCCGACCACTTGGGCAAAGCCTGCGTATGTGCGAAACAAAAACAGCCACACAGCCCCCACGCCGAGCAACGCCAGAATCAAGCCGATGTTGACCCGTGAGCCCTCGAACAGGCGAGGAATCATCGAGGGATCTTCGAATGTTTTGGTCTGCGGGAAGTTGAAACCATTGGGGTCTTTCCAGGGACCGTAGACCAAATAGAACAGCAGCTGAATCGCCACGTACACCAACATCAAACTGGTCAAAATTTCGTTGGCGTTGAAACGGTCGCGCAACCACGCCACCAGCCCCGCCCACACCATGCCGCCCAACACACCGGCGAGCAATATGGGGACCACAATCCAGGAAGTCGTCTGCTCATTGGCCAACAAGGCCACGCCGCCGCCAGCGATGGCTCCCATCACATACTGACCTTCGGCGCCAATGTTCCAGACGTTCGAGCGAAAGCACACCGCCAGCCCCAGCGCAATCAGCAACAAGGGCGTGGCCTTGATCAACAACTCACTGATGGCATCTAAGCCGTTGATGGGTTCCCAAAAAAACATCAGCAACCCAGCAATTGGGTCTTTGCCTAGGGCCCCCAGCAGCAGCACGCCCACCGCAACCGTCAACCCGAGCGCCAGCAAAGGCGACCCCAAACTCCACGCCGTCGACGGCGCTGCACGGGCTTGTAGCTTAAACATGCTCCGCCTCCCACAGGCCTGACATCCACTCACCAATGCGGGTGGTGTTGGCCTCGGCCCGCGCCATGCTGGGTGACAAGCGCCCCTTGGCCATCACCATGATTCGATCACTCAACTCCATGAGCTCATCCAGTTCTTCACTCACCACCAGCACCGCACAGCCCGCATCGCGCAAGGCAACAATGGCCCCCCTGATTTGTGCCGCCGCGCCGACATCAACGCCCCAGGTGGGTTGACTCACGATCAATAACTTGGGGCTGGCGTCAATTTCCCGACCCACAATGAATTTTTGCAAATTACCACCAGACAAAGACTGTGCGAGCGCCCCGGGGCCTGCCGCCTTCACGCCAAACCGCTGAATGATTGTGTTGGCCTGCGCACTCAGACCACCCAAATCGAGCATCCCCCGGCGCACCGTCTCCGTGCGTGTCAACAACATATTCAAGGCCAAAGACAACGCCGGGACCGCACCCCGCCCCAAGCGCTCTTCTGGAACGAAATGCAAACCCAACTGTCGGCGCCGAGCCGGGCTCAATGGGCCAATCTCTGCGCCATCGAGACAAACCACCCCTTGGTGCGCACGTCCGTCTTCCCCAGACAGCACCCGCAGCAGTTCGGTCTGTCCATTCCCTGACACACCCGCGATGCCAAGGATTTCACCTGATCGCACTTGAAAGTGAATGTCTCTCAGGTCGATTCCAAACTGATCCTCACGCTCCACGTGAAGCCCTGCAACCTCTAAAACAGCATCACCTGGCTCGCGCGCCAATGCCTCCACGCGTGGAGCCTCTGCACCAATCATCAGTTGGCTCAAGCTGGCGTTGGTCTCCTGTGCTGGATCGCAATAGCCCGTGACTTTGCCCGCGCGCATCACTGTGCAGGCATGGCACAGGCTGCGAATCTCGTGTAGCTTGTGACTGATGTACAAAATGCTGCACCCTTCTGACGCGAGCTGGCGCAGCACCACAAACAGCTTTTCAACAGCTTGCGGCGTCAGCACCGATGTGGGCTCGTCCAAGATCAAAAGCTGTGGCTTGGTCAGCAGCGCCCGGATGATCTCCACACGCTGCATCTCGCCCACACTGAGGGTGTGAACTGGACGCATTGGATCAATATCGAGCCCGTACGCACCCGCCGTTTCGGTGATGCGTTGAATGACTTCTTTGAGCGCCAGCCGACGCTCCAGCCCGAGCCACACGTTTTCTGCCACGGTCAGTGTGTCGAACAAGCTGAAATGCTGAAACACCATCGCAATGCCCAAGGCGCGCGCTTCTTGTGGGTTGGCAATGCGCACGGGTTGGCCGTTGAACATGACAGATCCCGCATCAGGCTGCACCGCACCGTAGATGATCTTCATCAGGGTCGATTTGCCAGCTCCATTCTCGCCAAGCACCGCATGAATTTCACCTGCACCGACCTGCAAGTTGACGCCATCGTTGGCGACCACACTCGGGTAACGCTTGGTGATGCCTTGCAGAGACAAACGGGGCAAACTCATGACTTGGGAATCCTCAACTTGGTACAACCAGTCGCCGCACCGCTGGTCTCAGGCCCGAATGTACCACCGGGTGTCGCCCATGCGGCTGAGCATCGCTAGGCTTTCGTCGCAAGATGGCATTTTGGACTGCCACAGCTTTCGCTCGTCTACGCCATGCAACCCCGATTCGAACCGACCCCAGACGCGCTCGCGCGCCACATTCCGGATGGAGCCAGCATCACCGTCAACAAAGGCGACGAAGCCGATGTCCCTATGGCGCTGGCCTTCGCCATGATCCGAAAGGGTCTGCGCAACCTTCACGTCGTCACACTGCCCACCTGCGCTTACCCGGTGAGCGGCATGATGATGGATTTGCTGATTGGCGCTGGGTGTGTCTCGTCTGTGGAGACATCCGGCATTTCTCTGCATGAGTTGGGTCCGGCGCCACGATTTTCAGCCGCAGTCAAAAGCGGCAGCTTGCGTGTCATCGATGCCACCTGTCCTGCCGTCTATGCAGGCTTGCAAGCAGGCGTCAAAGGCCAACCGTTTGCGCCACTGCGCGGGCTGATCGGCAGCGATGTCCAGCGCCATAGACCCGATTACAAAATCATTCAAAACCCGTTCAGTGAATCAACCGATCCGATTGTGTTGGTGCCAGCGATTCAGGCCGACGTGGCGATTTTCCATGCCTCGCTGGCAGACACCGAAGGCAACGTCTGGATCGGGCGCGACCGCGATCGCGTGAACGCAGCCCAAGCAGCGGACATGACGCTGGTGACTGTGGATGCGGTGATCGAGGGCAACCTACTCAAGGACCCGGTGCGGTGCGGCGGCGTGGTTTCGGCCATGCACGTGAACGCCATTTGCGTCACCCCCCAAGGCTGCTGGCCCATGGATTCAAATGGGCAAACCGACCTTGCTGCGGTGCGCACTTACCAAGATGCGGCGCGTTCAGACGATGGCTTTGCGCGCTACCTCCAAGAACACGTCTTGCAGGCCTCTGCCCACTTTGCTCCATGACACCCATGATGACGCCCGCCGATTGCCTTCCCGAAGAAATTTACGCCGCCACGATCGCCAACCTTTTACAGGGCGTCAAACATGTTGCAGTGGGAATGCTGTCTCCCATTCCAGGCGCAGGCGCCCTACTGGCGAAGGCCACCAGTGACGCCCCCGTTCGCGTGTCTATCCTTGGGAGCCACCAGCACAACCCTTGGACCAACGGAGGCAATGAATTGTTTGACGTGGCAGGCCGAGGTGGCATTGGCGCGTTTTTTCTGAGCGGTGGCCAAATTGACGGCCACGGCAACATCAACTTGGTTGGCGTTGGCGACTACCCCGCGACCTCTGTCCGCTGGTCAGGCTCGTTTGGCTCGGCTTACCTGTACTTCTTGGTTCCCAAAGTCATTTTGTTTCGTTGGGAACACTCCCGCCGCACGCTCGTTGATCAGGTTGACTTCATCAGTGCGCCAGGTCGCTCAGACCCCGGGGTCTACCGACCCGGCGGACCCGTGGCCCTGATGACCAATTTGTGCCTGTTTGCCTACCAAAAGGACAAGGGACGTTTCAAGCTCGAAAGCATTCACCCTGGACACTCCATCGAGGAAGTGCGTGACCAAACTGGTTTTGACTTTGATGCGCCTGAGGACGTGCCTACCACCGCGTTGCCCAGCGCCAATCAACTGGCATTGCTCAGGGGGCCTGTGGCCGATCAGATGGTAGAGATCTACCCCAAGTTTGCCGCAGAGGTCTTTGGCCGCACTGGCCAAGCGTCCCTGACGTAGCCCCCCGCCAATCGGCGCATGACGCCGGGCTTGGTATCGCTGAACGGTCTGGCCGCAGCGCTCAAGGCGGGATGACCGGCGCGAAGGGCGCCATCCAACCCAAGCCTTCTTGGGTGGATTTAAGCGGGATGTATTCGCACCCGACCCACCCGCGGTATCCCATATCGTCGATGGCTTTGAGCCACCAGTTGTAGTTGATTTCGCCTGTGCCTGGTTCGTGTCGGCCAGGCGTGTCTGCGATTTGAATGTGGCCGATGTGCGCCAAATGATCGCGCACCGTTTGCGTCAACTCACCTTGCATCCGCTGCATGTGATAAGCGTCAAATTGCAGCCACACATTGCCCACACCGGCATCGGTGATCAGCCGCAAGCCATCTGCCGCGGTGTTCAACACAAATCCCGGAATGTCCTTGTCATTGATGGGCTCAACCAACAGGCGTACCCCCGCTTCGGCCATCACAGGCGCCGCCCATTGCACGTTATCCACCAACGTTCGATAAGCCTGCTCACGCGAGACACCCGCAGGCGGCACACCTGCCAATACGTTCAAGCGCTTGACGCCGAGTGCCTTGGCATACGACAGCGCCAGCGGAACGCCCTCGCGAAACTCCGTGACGCGATTGGGGTCAGCGGCAATGCCTCGATCGCCGGCAGCCCAACGCCCGGCTGGCACGTTGTGCAGCACCACCTGAAGGCCAGCCAGTTCGGCCGCTCGTGCGATGTCTTGCGCCTCATGCTCGTAGGGAAACTGAAACTCAACGGCCTGAAACCCCGCACGAGCAGCGGCGCTGAAGCGCTCGAGGAACGGCACCTCAGTGAACAACAATGACAGATTGGCGGCGAAGCGAGGCATGGCGATGTTCTTCCTCAGTGGCACGGATTGATTTCATCAGTTGATACACAATGTCAACGTGCTTGACTCTATGCCACAGTATCTCAAATGACAACACTGCTGATTCACAACGCCGATGCCATCGCCACGATGGATGATCACAACCACGAGCTTCGACACGCCAGCCTTTTGGTGCGTGACGGGGTCATTGAGGCAGTGGCCCCCGCCGCTGAGTTGGCACACTGGCTACCAAAAGTGGATGAAGTCCTCCAAGCCGAAGGCCATGTCGTGATCCCAGGCATGATCAACACCCACCACCACATGGTGCAGAGCCTCACGCGTGCTGTGCCATCGGTGCAAAACTCCGAGCTGTTTGGGTGGCTCCAAGGTCTCTACCCCATCTGGGCTGGCTTGACCCCAGAAATGGTCCATACCGCCACCCAAGTCGCCATGGCCGAGTTGCTGTTGAGCGGGTGCACCACGAGCAGCGACCACTTGTACATCTACCCCAACGGTTGCCGACTGGACGACAGCATTCAAGCCGCTCAAGAGATTGGGATGCGGTTCATGGCCACACGAGGATCCATGAGTGTCGGGGAAAGCGATGGCGGCCTGCCGCCAGACCGCGTGGTGGAGAAAGAAAGCGCCATCTTGAAAGACAGCCAACGCTTGATCGAGACTTACCACGATGCAACAGAGGGCGCGATGATTCAAGTCGCGTTGGCGCCGTGTTCCCCCTTTTCGGTGAGCCAAGACTTGATGCGCGAGAGTGCTCTACTTGCCCGCAGCTTCCACGGCGCCGGCGTGCGTTTGCACACGCGCCTGGCCGAGAACGACCACGACTTGCGCTACACCCGCGAACAATTTGGTTGCACACCCACCCAATACGTTCAAGACCTGGGTTGGCTGGGTGATGACGTCTGGCACGCACACTGTGTGAAGCTCGACGATGAAGGCATCAGCCTCTTTGCGGCCACGCGCACTGGCGTTGCCCACTGCCCCTGCTCCAACATGAGACTGGCCAGTGGCATCGCGCCCGTTCGACGCATGATCGACGCTGGCATTCCTGTTGGTCTGGGTGTCGATGGCAGCGCCTCTAACGATGCAGCCCATATGCTCAACGAGGCCCGCCAAGCGATGCTGTTGGCCAGGGTCGGCCGGGCCATGCAGCCTGCAGAAACCCGAGAAGGCCGCACCTTCTTTGGCTGTGATCTGGGGCCATCCGAAATGGGCGCACGCGATGCCCTGCGCATCGCCACTCGAGGTGGAGCGGCTGTGTTGGGCCGACGAGACATTGGTCAACTCAGCCCGGGCAAACAGGCAGACATCGCCATCTTTGACACCCAACAGCTGTCGTTCGCCGGCGGTGCCGTTCATGACCCGATTGGTGCTCTGATGTTTTGCGCCAGCGTCAATGCCAAACACACCTTGGTGCAAGGCCGGTTTGTCGTGCGCGACGGTCACTTAACCACGGTTGAGCTTAGACCTCTGGTGGACAAACACAATCGCTTGGCACGGGAACTGGCAGAAGCGGCGCGTTAAGCGCTCGCTGTGCCGTCGACTCGGCTGACTCAGCCCTGGCCAAGCATCGTGGCTGCCAGGGCGCAAAGTGACACGTCACTGCCTCTCGGGCCAATCCACGATAGCCCCAGTGGCGCCCCATTGCGCTGACCCAGAGGCAAACTCA
>JBEAPX010000159.1:0-4759 GCA_041164205.1 Pseudomonadota bacterium | reverse complement strand
TCGTGCGCGCCGGTGATTTTGACGCAGCCCGAGCCAAATTCGCGGTCGACAAAGTCGTCAGCGATGATCGGAATTTGGCGCCCACACAAAGGCAGGTCCACCATCTTGCCGACCAAGTGGCGGTAGCGCTCGTCTTCGGGGTGAACCGCCAACGCGCCGTCCGCCATCATTGTTTCCGGGCGGGTCGTTGCGATGGTCATGCCTTTTTGTGCCACGCCATCGATCAGCTGTGGACCATCCGCGAACGGGTAGCAGATGTAGTGCATCTTGCCTTCGCTCTCCGTGGCTTCGACTTCTAGGTCGGAGACTGCAGTCTTGAGCACGGGGTCCCAGTTAACCAGCCGCTTGCCTCGGTAAATGAGCCCTTGCTCGTAGAGGCGCACAAACGTTTCGACGACCACCTTGGACAGCTTGTCGTCCATCGTGAAGTACTCGCGCTCCCAGTCAACGCTGGTGCCCATGCGACGCATCTGATGGGTGATCGTGCTGCCACTTTGTTCCTTCCATTCCCAGACCCGGGCGATGAAGTTTTTACGCGCTTCCTCAGGTGTGGGGCCCATATCGTGGCGGCTGATGCCTTGAGCTTGCAGTTGGCGCTCCACCACGATTTGGGTGGCGATACCGGCGTGGTCTGTTCCCGGAATCCATGCGGTATTCAAGCCTCGCATCCGGTGATAGCGCGTGAGGCTGTCCATGATGGTTTGGTTGAACGCGTGGCCCATGTGCAGCGTGCCTGTCACATTGGGGGGCGGCAGTTGAATCGCAAAGCTCTGAGCCTCGGGGTCTGCGGCGCCCGTGCCCCGGGCACCCGAGCGTGCATAGCCGCGTGCCTCCCACTGAGGGCCCCACTCGGCCTCGAGCGGGCGCGGGTCAAAGGACTTGGACAGGGATTCGAGGCCGGGTTGTTGGACGTCAGTGGTCATATGGATGTGGTTGGTGTCGTGCGGCGTCGGCCAAGTATGGGCCGTTCGCTGTGATCAGGGCTTTGCGCCTTGGATAACCTGGCATTTTAACGGGCAGAGTGAACTTGCCGCTCGGTGGGCGCAGCCCATTCCCCCTGCAACGGCTAAACCCAGAAATGGCGAGGGGGATTGGGTGCAGTCCCGGCAAAAACACAATGATTTAAGTCAAAATCAATCGACACCGCACAGGTGTTAGATAAAAGCTATGGGATGGATTGTCTTAAACAATTGGACGACTGCACCTCAGGCGTTTATCTTCAAGCGGTCCCCCAAACCTTGTGGGGCGTTTTATCAACCAACGATCTAGGAGATCAATATGGCCAACTTGAAAGGCTCCAAGACGGAGCAGTGCTTGAAAGACGCCTTCGCTGGCGAATCACAAGCCAACCGTCGCTATCTGTATTTCGCGAACAAGGCCGACATTGAAGGTCAAAACGACGTGGCAGCTCTGTTCCGCTCAACCGCCGAAGGCGAGACCGGTCACGCTCACGGCCACCTCGAGTTCTTGGAAGCTGCTGGTGACCCAGCAACAGGCTTGCCCATCGGCAGCACCCGTCAAAACTTGGAAGCCGCAGTGGCTGGCGAAACCCACGAGTACACCGATATGTACCCTGGCATGGCCAAGACCGCTCGCGAAGAGGGCTTTGACGAGATCGCTGACTGGTTCGAGACCTTGGCCAAGGCTGAGCGCTCTCACGCGAACCGCTACGCGAAAGCGTTGGCTGAGTTGCAAGACTGATTGCGACTTTGAACGAACCCAGGGTTTTGGCTCTGGGTTCGCCTTTGCCTTGCAGGGCGCCAACGCGACTGCAAGGCGGGTTGGTCAAACGTTTTGGATGTGGTTTTGTCCACCATTTGTCTAGTTCAAAATGTTTCACCAACCCCCCAGATCACCCAAGCCCAATTGATGAGGACCCAATATGTCACGTGAAGGTAACTTAGAGGCCCCCACCCGCCATCCGCTGGACTGGCAGTCTCCAGAGTTTTACGACGAAGAGGCGTGTTTGACCGAGTTAGAGCGCATCTATGACATTTGTCATGGTTGCCGCCGGTGCGTGAGTCTGTGTAACGCGTTCCCGACGCTCTTCGATTTGGTGGACGAAAGCCCCACCATGGAGGTCGATGGTGTTGACAAGGCCGATTACTGGAAGGTTGTGGACCAGTGCTACATGTGCGACCTGTGCTACATGACCAAGTGTCCGTACACGCCGCCACATGAGTGGAATTTAGATTTCCCGCACACGATGTTGCGTGCCAAGGCGATCCAGTTCAAAAAAGGCGAAGTTGGCAAGGCGAACCAGTTCCTGGCTTCCACCGATACGCACGGATCGTTGGCAGGCATTCCTGTTGTGGTTCAGGCTGTGAACGCGGTCAACAAGACCAAGGTCGCTCGCAACGCCATGGAGAAGGTACTCGGTGTCGACGCCAACGCGTGGATGCCAGAGTTGGCAACCCAAAAGTTCCGCTCTGGTGCCGAGGCGAGTGCGCCACTGCCGGTGAAGAACGGCGACCGCACGCCAGGCAAAGTCGCTATTTATGCCACTTGCTATGTCAATTACAACGAGCCAGGCATCGGCCACGATTTGCTGAAAATTTTGGCGCACAACGGCATTCCCTATGAGTTGGTGGACAAAGAGCAGTGCTGTGGAATGCCCAAGCTGGAGCTGGGTGATTTGGACTCGGTGGCCAAGAGCAAAGAAGCCAACATTCCTGTGTTGGCCAAATACGCCAAAGAGGGCTATGCCATCTTGACCCCTGTGCCCAGCTGCACCCTGATGTTCAAACAAGAAATCCCGCTCATGTTCCCCAATGACAGCGATGTTCAAGCCGTCAAGGAAGCCATGTGGGATCCCTTTGAGTACTTGGTGGCGCGCAACAAGGACGGTTTGCTCAAGACGGACTTCACGACATCGCTGGGTCACATCGCTTACCAGGTGCCTTGTCATAGCCGAGTGCAAAACATTGGTAAGAAGACCGAAGAAATGCTCAAGATGGCGCCAGAAACCACGGTCAAGACCCTCGAGCGTTGCTCAGGCCATGCCGGTACCTATGGCGTGAAGAAGGACCACCACGCGACGGCGATGAAGATCGGTAAGCCCTTGTTTAAAGCCATGGCAGACGTCGGTGGTCAACAGCCGGATTACATCAGTTCTGATTGCCCATTGGGCGGTCATCACATCGAACAGGGTTTCGATGTCAACCAATTGGGCGAGCCAGAGCTGGCTCACCCATTGACTTTGGTCCGCAAGGCCTACGGTCTCAAGTAACACTCAAGAGGTAACACATCATGCAATTGACTGGACACATCACGCCGGAAAGCCTCATGACGCTAGAGGCATATTCCAAGTACCGCAAGAACCACAAAGCTGAGGTGCTGGCGCATCGCAAGCTGCGCAGTGTCATGCTCGGGGAGCACGTCAACATCCAATTTGAGAGCGAAATGACCATTCGTTACCAAATTCAGGAAATGCTGCGCATCGAGAAGATCTTCGAAGAAGAGGGCATCCAAGACGAAATCGATGCCTACGCCCCCTTGGTTCCCGATGGCTCGAATTGGAAAGCGACGATGTTGATTGAGTACATCGACGTGAATGAACGCAAGCGCGAACTGGCCCGACTGATTGGCATCGAAGATCGGATGTTTGTCGAGGTTGAGGGACACGATCGCGTCTACGCGATTGCTGACGAAGACCTCGATCGAGAGACCGAAGAAAAGACCTCGGCCGTGCATTTCGTGCGCTTTGAATTTTCCCCAGCCACCTGCGCAGCGATTCGTGCTGGTGCCGCAGTCAAGCTCGGCTGTGACCACCCCAACTACCCAGCGCATCTGCAGATCCCTGCAGAGACCTTGGCCAGCTTGGCCGGTGATTTGCGCTGACCTTGCGGGTCTTGTGAGAAGAAAAGGGGCTGAGATAATGCCCCTTTTTGCTTGAGTTGAGTCGATATGTTGTTTGTACTTTCCCCCGCTAAATCTCTCGACGAGTCACCACTGACGCGAAATATCAAGAGCACCAAGCCGGCTTTCATGGGGCGAGCAGCTGAGCTCGTCTCGATCATGCGCAAACACTCGCCTCAGCAAATCGCCAGCCTGATGAAATTGAGCGACAAGTTGGCGTCTCTGAACTCGGCCCGGTACGAGGCTTGGAGCGACAAAAACACCGCTAAAAATAGCAAGCCCGCAATCTTGATGTTCAACGGTGATGTGTATGACGGCTTGGATGCCAAACAGCTGGATGACGCCAGCTTGGCGTGGGCGCAAGAGCATATTTGCATCTTGAGTGGCTTGTATGGCGTCTTGCGCCCGCTGGATGCTTTACAGGCGTATCGCCTCGAAATGGGTACAGCGTTAAGCAACCCGGTTGGCAAGGACTTGTACCAATTTTGGGGTTCGGATATTGCCCAACATCTGAATAAGCGGCTCAGGGACACAGGGGGCGATGTGTTGGTCAACTTGGCGAGTGAAGAGTATTTCAAGTCCGTTGACCTGAAGGCTTTCAAGGGGCGCATTGTCCAGTGCGTCTTTGAAGATGAGAAGGCTTCCAAATATAAAATCATCAGCTTCTTTGCCAAGCGTGCCCGTGGCTTGATGGCGCGCTGGGCGATTGAACATCGGGTGACTCAAGTGGAGCAGTTGCGCCAATTCAATGCGCAGGGCTATGTCTACGCGCCATCGGTGTCCAGCGAAGACAAGCTGGTGTTCCGCCGCAAGGAAGCTGCACAGTCTTGAGCCATTCAGGTGCTGAGGCAACGCCATTGCCGTGGCGCTGCTTGGGCTCGTTCCATGCACCGCACTGACC
>JBEAPX010000158.1:0-13847 GCA_041164205.1 Pseudomonadota bacterium | reverse complement strand
GCGCCTCGCTGTTGTTGGCAGCCAGTGGCCCACTGATATTCACCACTTCTCGTGATTGGATCTTGCGTCGGTTCAAACGTTCAAAAGTCCAACTCGGACTGGCTTGTGGACGCGGGTAACTCAGGCACGGCAACTCACTCAAATCGGCGGGCTGCTTGGGCAGGCCGTATTGACGCACAAACGAGGGGCTCGCCACCAAAATGGTTTGGGTATCGCAAAGCGCCCGAGCGACATGGGTATCCGGGGGCGTTGCCACGTGTCGTATCGCTAAATCAAAGCCCTCCGCGGCCAGTGGCGCAATGCGGTCGGATAGATCCAACTGAATCCGAACACCCGGGTATTGCCGCAGAAAATCGGGCAAGTGCTGCACCAGCTGCTGCCGTGCCAGCGCCACTGGCGCCGTGACGCGAAGCAACCCCCGTGGCTCGCCCGCCACATCTTTGGCCTGTACAAATGTTTGGGCGATTTGTTCAAAGGCATCGCGCGTGTCCTCGACCAATTGCTGGCCCAGCTCAGTCAAACGAACGCTGCGGGTGGTCCGTTGGATCAACGGGGATCCGACAGCGCGCTCGAGCTCGCTCATGCGTTGGCTCATCGCGGCCTTGCTCACGCCCAGGTGAGCCGCTGCCGCAGTGAAGCTGCCTTGTTGCTCAAGCACGGCCAGCCAATGAAGGTGTCCCCACCAGACGCTGTCTTGTTTTTTGTCTAGGAATTTCATATATCAATTGTTCAAAATATTGAACAATTATTTCAGAGAAAACGGATTGATGCACGGCCCTGTCAAACCTACCATTGACGGATTCCCACCAGGAGGCAGTCATGCACACCATCGGACATTTCGTGAACGGTCAGCATTTCGCTGGCACCAGCACCCGCACACAACCCGTATTCAACCCCGCCAAGGGCACACAGACGGCCCAAGTCGCGCTCGCCAACCGCGCAGATGTTGACCAAGCTGTGGCGGCTGCGCAAGCCGCGTTTCCGGCCTGGGCCGATGCCGCCCCCCTTAAGCGCGCGCGTGTGATGTTCAAGTTTCTGGAGTTGGTGCAAACACGCAAAGACGAGCTCGCCGAAGCCATCACGCGCGAGCACGGCAAGGTGTTCACCGATGCGCAAGGCGAAGTCCAGCGCGGCATCGACATCATTGAGTTTGCCTGCGGCATTCCCCAACTGTTGAAAGGCGACTACACCGAGCAAGTGTCTACCGGCATCGACAACTGGACGGTGCGCCAAGCCTTGGGTGTGGTCGCTGGCATCACGCCATTCAACTTTCCGGTCATGGTGCCCATGTGGATGTACCCCGTGGCGATCGCGTGTGGCAACACCTTTGTGCTCAAGCCCAGCCCCACCGACCCTTCAGCCACACTCTTGATGGCTGAGCTCCTCAAAGAAGCCGGTTTGCCCGACGGCGTGTTCAACGTTGTACAGGGTGACAAAGAGGCGGTCGATGCATTGCTGGAACACCCAGACGTGAAAGCCATCTCGTTTGTGGGCTCGACTCCGATTGCCAACTACATCTACGAAACCGGCGCACGCCACGGCAAACGCGTGCAAGCCCTGGGTGGCGCCAAGAACCACATGGTCATCATGCCCGACGCCGACGTTGATCAAGTGGTCGATGCCCTCATGGGAGCCGCCTTTGGCTCCGCTGGTGAGCGCTGCATGGCGATATCTGTGGCCACGTTCGTTGGCGAAGAAATCGCCGAACAAGTCATGCCCAAATTGCTGGAGCGCGCGCGCCATCTCAAGGTCCTCGATGGCATGAACCTGGCCGCCGAAATGGGCCCCATCGTGACCGAAGCAGCGCATCAGCGCATCAGCCGCTGCATCGAAGCCGGCATCCAAGAGGGCGCGACTTTGCTACTGGATGGTCGCCAGTTCGACAGCAAGCAAGCCGGGCCAGGCTGTGACAACGGCTTTTGGCTGGGGGCCACGATCTTTGATCACGTCACGAGCGAGATGTCGATCCATCGCGACGAAATTTTTGGACCTGTGCTGTCCTGTGTGCGTGTGGCTTCGTTTGCTGAAGCAGTTCAACTGGTCAATGAGCACGAGTTTGGCAACGGCGTCGCCTGCTACACCCGCGACGGCAACGTGGCCAGAGAGTTCGCCCGCCGCATCCAAGTCGGCATGGTGGGCATCAATGTGCCCATCCCAGTGCCGATGGCGTGGCACGGTTTTGGCGGCTGGAAGCGCAGCTTGTTCGGCGATATGCACGCATACGGCGAAGAGGGTGTGCGCTTTTACACCAAACAAAAGAGCATCATGCAGCGCTGGCCCGAGTCGATCAGCAAAGGGGCTGAGTTCACCATGCCAGTCTCTAAGTAAAACCACGCTGACTCGCTGCTGTGGCAGCGGGGCATAAAAAAGCGCCCTGCAGGGCGCTTTTTTTCTCTGAAAAAGATTTATTTCTTTTTCTTAGAGACAGCAGCTTTGAAGCTCGCGCCTGCGCTGAAGCGGGGCACCGTGGTGGCTGCAATTTTCAATGCTTCGCCGGTCTTGGGATTCTTGCCCTTGCGTGCGGCGCGCTTCACAGCCTTAAAAGAGCCAAAACCAATCAGGGTCACGTCCTGCTTTTTAGCAACGGTCGTGGTGATGATTTCCAGCAATGCATCCAAAGAACGGCCGGCTGCAGCTTTGCTGGTGTCGGTCTTGGCTGCGAGTGCTTCGATAAGCTCAGATTTGTTCATGTGTTAACTCCGTGAGAGAGGGGGTAGAAAAAGCTTGGCAATAATGCCATTAAATCAAGCAACTGCACAGCTAGCGTTAGCCCTTATGGATTCCACGCCACAACTAGCAGTGATTGGTATTTGACTCGAAATTAATTTTTGTTTATTTGAGTTTAAGCAAACGTTTGGCGTTTTCTTTGAGAATCAGCGGCTTCACCTTGTCTTTGAAGCCTGCTTCATCAAAATCCGACATCCAACGCTCGGGAGTGATCAGTGGGTAGTCCGAGCCGAACAACATCCGGTCTTTCAGCAAGGTATTGGCGTACTGAATCAACTGCGGTGGGAAATACTTGGGGCTCCAGCCCGATAGGTCAATCCACACATTGGGCTTGTGCAAGGCCAGGCTCAGGGCCTCGTCCTGCCAAGGCCAGCTCGGATGGGCGATGACGATTTCCATGTCAGGAAAGTCAATCGCGACATTTTCCAACAACATCGGGTTGCTGTTGGCCAGTCGCAGGCCACCGCCACAGCGCATCCCTGAGCCGATGCCAGAGTGTCCGCTGTGAAAAATCGCCGGGAGCTTGTACTCGGCAATCACTTCGTACAAAGGCCATGCCATTCGGTCATAGGGCAAAAAGCCTTGCACAGTGGGGTGAAACTTAAAGCCCTTGACGCCGTTCTCTTCGATCAAGCGACGTGCTTCGCGCGCACCCATCTTGCCCTTGTGCGGGTCAATCGAAGCAAACGCAATCATCATGTCGCTGTTCTTGGCGGCAGCTTCACAAATCTCTTCGTTGGGGATGCGGCGACGGCCGAGCTGGCTTTCACTGTCGACCGTGAACATCACCAAACCGATTTTGCGTTCGCGGTAATAGGCCACGGTCTCGTCAATGGTCGGTCGACGATCGGATCCGAAGTACTTGTCCGCAGCGCGGTCATACTCTTCTCCGTAGTTGTCAAAAGGGTTCCAGCACGATACTTCGGCGTGGGTATGGATGTCGATGGCGATCAGATCTTCGGTGTTCATGCGGGAATTTTAATTTCAATATCGAAACAAACACAAGCCTGGACTGATTGCAACGATATCTAGGGTTTTTACCCATATTGAGCGGCGGCCTTGTTATTAGAATTAGTTCACTTATTGAACTTTATTTATGAACCAATCCGAGACCTTTATGAGCACCAACGCCCGCCAAATCATTCTGGAACTCGCCGCCAAAGAAGGCGTTGCAGTCGACATGCAAGGGGCTGTCGCCGTCATTCAACTGCGTCGCCCAGCCAAGCGCAACGCGTTGAGCGATGGCTTGATCGAAGCGCTGCGCAACGTGTTTCAAAACCTCCCCGAGGAAGCCAAAGCCGCAGTCATCCACGGCGAAGGGGACCATTTTTGTGCCGGCCTGGATTTGTCCGAGCTGAAAGAGCGCGATGCTGGAGAAGGTGTGTTTCACTCTCGCAGTTGGCACGTCGCACTGGATGCCGTCCAGTTTGGCCCCGTCCCCGTGATCGCGGCCCTGCATGGCGCAGTGGTTGGCGGAGGACTGGAGTTGGCCAGCGCTTGCCATATCCGCGTGGCAGACGATTCGACTTTTTATGCACTGCCTGAAGGCACGCGCGGCATTTTTGTTGGCGGCGGTGGCGCCGTGCGGGTGCCCAAGTTGGTCGGTGTGGCGTGTATGACCGACATGATGTTGACCGGCCGGGTCTACAACGCAGAGGACGGTGAACGCCAAGGCTTTGCACAGTACCGCGTGCCGCAAGGGCAAGCATTGGCTAAGGCGCTTGAATTGGCCCAGCGCATCGCCACCAACGCCCCTTTGACCAACTTTGCATTGACCCACGTGTTGCCACGCATTGCGGAGCAGCCCGCAGACCACGGCCTGATGACCGAGGCCATGATGGCCTCGATTGCCCAAGCCGCCCCCGAGGCCAAGGCTCGAGTGCGCGCGTTCTTGGAAGGCAAGGCTGCCAAGGTGCAAAAGTCAAATTGAGTCCCTGAAGGGGGCTGTCCTGTGGCACCCCTGTCATCCGTTGGCCCCACGCAAGGGCTGGAGCGTTGAGCATGAGCACACCTAAATTTCGTCCCATGACCTTTGGCGTCACGCGCGTTCAATTGCGCGATGGCGGCCCCGGCACCCATTACTTGGCTGCGGATTACTCGCTTGAAGCGTACCCCGCAAGGCTAACGGACCGCTTGCAGCTTTGGGCGACCACCGCACCCGATCGCACTTTGTTCGCGCGCCGGGTCAAACAAACAGATGGCTCGCTGGGCGACTGGAAACACATCAGCTTTGGACAAGCTTGGGCCACCGCCCGCAACATCGCCCAAAGCCTGATCGATCGCGGCCTAAGCGCCGACAAACCCGTGGTGATCCTGAGCGAAAACAGCCTAGAGCACGCCATGCTGGCGCTGGGTTGCATGGTTGCTGGCGTGCCTTTTGTGCCCACGTCACCGCCCTACTCCTTGATCAGCCAAGACTTTGACAAACTCAAGCACGTGCTGCGCACCACCACACCTGGCATGGTGTTCGCCAGCGACGCTCGCTACGCCAAAGCCATGGCGGCCACTTGTGGCCCCGAGATGGAATTGGTCATGGTCGAAGGCAGCGATGCGCCCGAGCTGAATGGCCGCTCAGTCACCTCGTTTGACACGCTGGCTCACACTGCCGCAACCCCAGCGGTCGATGCCGCCATGGCGGCAACTGGGCCCGACACCATCGCCAAGTTTTTATTCACCAGCGGCTCCACCAAGATGCCCAAGGCCGTGATCAACACCCAGCGGATGTGGTGCGCCAACCAACAGCAGATGGTGCAATCCATGCCCGTGCTCGGCGAGCAGCCATTGGTCTTGGTCGATTGGCTGCCATGGAATCACACCTTTGGTGGCAACCACAACTTTGGCATGGTGGTCTACCACGGTGGCACTTTGTATATCGACGATGGCAAGCCCACGCCAGCGCTCATGCACGAGACGCTGCGCAACCTGCGCGAGATTTCACCTACCGTCTACTTCAACGTCCCCACCGGATTCGAAGCCATTGCCAATGCAATGAAGACCGACGATGTGCTGCGCAAGACGCTGCTGGCACGAGTCAAGATGTTCTTCTATGCGGGTGCCGCTTTGGCCCAGCCGATTTGGGACAGCCTATACGCCTCGCAAGAACGAGAGGTCGGCGAGCGCATTGTGATGGGCACTGGTTTGGGCATGACAGAGTCGGGGCCATTTGGCATTTTTGTGACGAATCCTTTCGTGCAAGCCGGTGACCTGGGCGTTCCAACTCCCGGACTGGAGTTGAAACTCGTCGAAGTCGATGGCAAAACCGAAGTCCGTTATCGCGGCCCCAACATCACACCGGGTTACTGGCGCAATGCCGAGGAAACGGCTGCTGCATTTGATGAAGAGGGCTTTTTCAAGACCGGCGATGCGGTCAAGTGGATTGATGAAACCAACATCCACTTGGGTCTGAAGTTTGATGGCCGCATTGCCGAAGACTTCAAACTCGCCACGGGCACCTTCGTGAGCGTGGGACCCTTGCGCGGCAAAATCATTGCCGAGGGTGCACCCTACGTCCAAGACGCTGTGCTGACAGGCATCAACCTCAAAGAAGTGGGCGCCATGATTTTCCCCACCCCAGCGGTGCGCCAACTGAGTGGCTTGCCCGACAGTGCGCCACTGGCCGATGTGTTGAACAGTGCCCCCGTGCTCGCGCATTTCCAGGGCGTTGTGAACCGTTTGGCCGCATCAGCCACTGGAAGCGCCAATCGCATTGCGCGGCTGTGCTTGTTGTCTGAGCCACCCACAATTGATCGCGGCGAGATCACCGACAAAGGCTCGATCAACCAGCGTGCCGTCCTCAGCCACCGCGCCGATACCGTCGCCGCTTTGCACAACGACAGCCTGCACACCATCTTGAAACCCCAGGTCTGATGGCAGACCAAAACAAACAAGGAAACAGACATGAACATCAATGGACTTGCCGCGCTGGTCACCGGTGGTGGATCTGGTTTGGGCGAAGCAACGGCGCGCGAGCTCGCCCGCTTGGGAGCCAAAGTCGCCGTGTTGGACCTGAACATGGCCAATGCTGAACGTGTGGCTAAAGACATCGGTGGTCTGGCCGTGTCATGCAACGTCTCTGACCCCGACAGTATGCAGGCCGCCATTGATCAAGCCGCCGCCGCCCATGGCCCCGCGCGCATCTTGATGCAAATCGCTGGCATTGGCTCGGCCAAACGCGTCGTTGGCAAAGACGGCAACGCCGCACCCTTAGAAGACTTTGCGCGCGTCATCAATGTCAACCTCATCGGCACCTACAACGCTGCACGATTGTTCGCCGCCGCCTGTGCCAAGCTGGAACCCATGACCGACGGTGAACGCGGGGTCATGGTGTTCACGGCCTCGGTCGCTGCCTTTGACGGTCAGGTGGGTCAACAAGCCTACAGCGCCTCCAAAAGCGGCGTGGTCGGCATGACCCTGCCCATGGCGCGCGACTTGGCACAACACGGCATTCGCGTCTGCACCATCGCCCCAGGCCTGTTCAGCACACCGCTGCTGCGCGAGCTGCCCGAGCCTGTGCAGCAATCGCTGGCTGCGAGTATTCCGTTTCCCGCTCGCCTTGGTCACCCTCAAGAGTTCGCTGAACTCGCCTGTCATATCGTGCACAACGGCCACTTGAATGGCGAAGTCATCCGCTTGGATGGCGCCCTGCGCATGGCGCCCCGTTGATCAGATCGCCCGCAGCATGAGCAAAACGACCGTGTTCGAGATCCCAGTCACCTTTGGTGACTGCGACCCAGCGGGGATTGTGTTTTTTCCCAATTTCTCTAAGTGGATGGACGCGGCATCACTGCACTTTTTTGTGCAATGTGGCGTACCACCTTGGCGCGAGTTGGTGAAAACAACGGGCATCATTGGCACACCACTGCTTGAAATCAACACCAAGTTCATGCGCACCGCCACGTACGGTGAAACCCTGCAGGTGCACACCTGCATCAAAGAGTGGCGCGACAAAGTGTTTATTCAACACCACCAAGTGATGCGTGGCGAGGTGCTCTTATGCGAGGGGTTTGAAACGCGGGCGTTTTGCATTCGCCACCCCGACGACCCCGATCGAATCAAAGCAATCCCCATCCCCGAAGATATCCGGGCGCGCTGCAGCTAACCCACACCAACCCAGATCCATTGCGATGACTGCCTACACCGCCCCACTGTCTGACATGAGCTTCATCTTGCGCCACGTCTTGAAGGCCGAGGCGGCCTGGCGCGAGATGCCCGATTTTGCGGACATGGACGAAGAGACCGCCATCGCGGTGCTTGAACAAGCAGGTGTGTTCGCCACCGAAGTGCTGGCCCCCATCAATGCGTCAGGGGACGCGCAGGGCTGTCAATGGACCCCCGAAGGTGTGAAGGCGCCGGCAGGCTACCGAGAGGCCTACCAACAGTTCGTCGCCAACGGTTGGCCAGCATTGGCCTGCGCGCCTGAGCACGGAGGGCAAGGTTTGCCTAGCCTGCTCAACGCGGCGCTGTTCGAGATGTTGGCCGCCGCCAACCACGGCTGGACCATGTACCCCGGCCTACTCCACGGCGCCTATGAAACCGTCGCGTCTCACGCCACTCCAGAGCTCCAAGCACGCTACCTGCCCTACATCACCAGTGGCGAATGGCTCTCGACCATGGGCCTCACCGAACCACAAGCGGGCAGTGACCTGGGCCTGGTGCGCACCAAAGGCCATACGCTGAACGACGCGCCGGCCGCCAATGGCAGCGAAGTTCGCATCACGGGCAGCAAAATTTTTATCTCAGGTGGCGACTCCGATCTCAGCGACAACATCGTGCACTTGGTGCTGTTTCGCTTGCCAGACGCCCCGGCTGGCACCAAAGGCATTTCGTTGGCGCTGGTCCCCAAGTTTTTGCCTGATGGCAGCCGCAACTGCGCCTTTGCAGACGGCATCGAACACAAGATGGGCATCCACGGCAGCGCCACGTGTCAAATGCGCTTTGACAACGCAGTCGGCTGGATCGTTGGTCAACCCCACCAAGGCCTGCGTGCGATGTTCTTGATGATGAACGCGGCGCGTTTGCACGTTGCCATGCAAGGCATGGGCCACCTCGAAGCAGCCACGCAAGGCGCCTGGGCTTATGCCAAAGAACGGATTCAAATGCGCTCGCCCCAGCGACCACAGGGGGCACCCGCGACGCCGGCGGACCCGATTGCTTGGCACCCAGCCATGCGCCGCATCCTTTGGCGCCTGAAGGCCCGCACCGACGGTGCACGGGTGTTCACGTATTGGTTAGGGATGCGGCTCGACCAAGCCCATCACCATCCCGACGAGGCGACGCGCGCCCAGGCCATGAGTGATATGGCGTTTCTGACACCCGTGGCCAAAGCATTTCTGACAGACCTTGGCCATTACAGCGCCGACGAAGCCTTGCAGGTGTGGGGCGGCTACGGTTATGTGCGCGAATACGGCATCGAGCAAACCGTGCGCGATAGCCGCATCGCGATGATTTACGAGGGCACCAACGAAATTCAAGCCATCGACTTGGTCCAACGCAAACTTTTGGCCGATGGGGGCGTCCACGCCCATTCCCTGAGCGATCGGATCCAAGCCACCATTCAACAGGCCGAAGGACTCGCCGCCACCGAACCCTTCGCCCAAGCTTTGACACAGCAACTCCAGCGCTGGCAAGCCGCCAATCAGTTGTTGCTGTCGCGGGCCAGCTCGCAACCCACCTGGCCTTTAGAGGTCGCTGACGACTACCTCCACGCCACGGGTTATCTGATGCTGGCGTGGGCGTGGACGCACATCGCCATCGCCTGCCAATCCGCCACGACTGAGGGCGATCACCGCACCATCGCCGATCGCATGGCGTCGGCTCGTTTTGGCGTGGATTGGTTGCTAGACGATGCCCAACCGCATTGGGCACGACTGGATCACAAGGCGAGAGTCTTGCCCATGATTCACGCTTGAGACCACCGGAGAGTTCAATGCCTGCCACCAAAAAACACGGCTCCAAAATCGCTTTAGGGACGTTGCACAACGAGCTGGGCTTTCACCTGGCGCAGGCCAGCATCATCACCAGCGACGCATTCACCCAATGTGTCGGCGATCCACTGCAACTGCGCAAGGTCGAGTACTCGTTGCTCATGTTGTTGCAGGCCAATCAAGCGTTGTCACCCAAACAATTGGCGAAGTCGTTGGCACTCACTGCGCCCAACTTGACGATGTTGCTCGACCGTTTGCAAGAGCGCGATTGGATCGTGCGCGAACGCAACCCCAACGACGGTCGCAGCCAGCACGTGCGGCTTACCGCTTCGGGTGAAGCCCTGACGCGTGAGGCCGCCACTGCGGCCAAAGGCATGGCTGCCCATTGGCAAAAGAACCTCACCGCTGCGGAAAACGCGATGCTCATTGAGCTGCTGAGCAAGGTTTACCAAGACTGAGAGGCCAGCGGCTTCAGGCTTTTGTCAGACGCACAAAGACTTCGGCCAATCGCTGCGGCAACAAAGGCACACGATCAACCATCGTGAAGCGCTCGCCGTAAATGGCACGGGTATCGGCGTCGCCAGCTGAATCGACATTGAGGCACCACGTGAACACGCCCCGAGTCTCCAACTCTGCCACCGCCTGATGCGCATCTGAAATCAGCGCCTTGGGATCGTGCACGTCAACATCGGATGGCTCGCCATCGGTCAACACCAACAACAACTTTTTGCTCTGTGGGCGCTGCGCCAACGTGCGCCCAGCATGGCGCAAAGCGGCACCCATTCGCGTGGAATACCCAGGCTCTAGCGCGGCCAAGCGGGCTTTGGGCGTGTCATCCCAAGCCTCGCTGTAGCCCTTGATGTGCCAATAACGCACCTCGTGGCGGGTATTGGAGTGAAATGCTGCAATGGCAAATGCATCGCCCAATGACGCCATGGCATCGCCAAGCAAACGCACCCCTGCCTGCGCGACCTGAAGCCTAGACAGTGCGCTACCCGTGGCGGCGGCATCCGCCAAGGACGCCGAGGCATCAATCAACAACATCACCGCGATATCGCGCTCAGCAGGTCGGTGATGCTGCATCACCCGATCATCTGGGGTGTGCCCACTGCGCCAATCCACCCAAGCGTTGAGTGCCACATCGAGATCCAGTTCACTGCCCTGCTCGAGTCGACGCACACGCTCGCGAGACTGTGGGCGCAACTGATCCAACACCCGCTTGAGTTGCGACTGAGTCGACGCAAACGGCTGAACCAACTCATCCAACAACGCCACCGAACCTGCTGGGTGCAGGTGCTCGTAGAGGCTTACCCAGTCCTCTTTCATTTGGGCTTGCAGGTAATCCCACTCTGGGTAGTGCTTGGGTGGCAAGTGGTCTAAGTCCTGCGGCTCTTGGGCAGCGGACTCGCCTTGCGTGTCCTCTTCGTCACCCTCTTCGATGAACCGCCACAGGTGGCGGTTGTCGTCGCGCCAGTCCACCAGAGTGTTGACAAACACCACATCGGCTTTGGCGTCACTTTGGGAGCGGGTTGCCGCCACATAACCCAAGGCCAACGAAGCCATGGCTTGTGTGTCAGCGCCCTCTTGACAGGCGCCCCACCAACGGGTCACCCACTCGTCTAACACCGGGTCACCCGTGGTGCGCTCTTGGCCACACGCGCGCTCTAGCGCAGCCCGAGACCACCGAGCCAGGCGGTGGCGCACACAAGAGTGCGTGCTCTCATCGCAATCCTCTGCCTTGGGCTCTGGATGCAACGCCAGCAAGGGCTGGCGCAAACCTGGCCAACGCCCCACCACCATCGCATCCACGCGCGCATCTTCAAAGCCTTCTACCGCCATGCGCTGCATGGGACTCCAGTTGTCTGCAATCAGCGCCACACTGTGCGCCTGATGCGCGGCCAAATGCATCACGCGCAATCGGTAGCGCATCAGGCCCGTCACCCCGTGGGCGTCGTCGAGCACATCGGGCAAACCGAATGCGCCGTCATGCCATGCACTCAGCGCCACATCCGTCGCATCGCCCCGGCTCAACATCGGCGCGCGTGGCGTGTCGATAGACCAAAACGCGCGCAAATCCATGCCCAATGTGCGGTCAACATCGACCCACAGTGTGCCGTGTCGTTCGCGCTGCCACGTGGCGATGCTTTCTGCGCTTTCCAATCGAAAATAGGCGCGTTGCTGATCGGGGTGCTGCGCGTGGGCGCGCACACCAAAGGCCACCCAGCGGTGCCACGCCTCGAGGCTCAAGCTCTGCAACAGACGCGGAGACTGCCGCAACAAATCAACCAAGGATGGACTGGCCTGCGTCACTTGGCGGCCATGCACCGAGCCACTGGTGTCGTCGGCAAAGTCACCGACCCAATCTAGAAACTGCGCCACCAAGACCGCACTGCCGAGCCGCCGCGCCACGGGGGCCAAAACTTGCAGCAGCGGAGCAATGGCCGCACTGTTAGGCGAGCGCTGAAAACGCTGCACCAGCGCCCACAGCGTGGTCTCTAGAGACTCACGCTCTTGAGACTCGGCGATTTGATTGAGCACATCGGGCCAGCACTCCAGCCAACACAGGACCGGCTCGGCACCCCGCCCCAATTGGCCCAAACGTTTGCCGCCCGCGAGGTAGCTCTCTAACTGCTCGGCATCCCAGCGGTGGATCCACCGCGGCAGCACCTCGCTGAACACCGCAGCCACACCATCCAGCTGGCAGCCCAATCGCTCCCAATGTGGTAACAACTCAGCCGCGATGGTCGGCGCAGCCGTGCGTCGTTGGGCGTTGGGGTAGTGCGAAGACATATCGCTCAATGGTTTGCTGGCTCAACCACGAGGTGCACGCGTGCTGCTCGAGCCCAGCGACCCTTCACCTCAGGTGAACACGGCATCGATGGCGTTTTCTAATGAAGAGCGCACATCGGGATCATCGGTGATCGGGTAGGCCAAAGCCAAGCGAGACGCCTCTCTGTCGCTCACGCCTTGCAACATCAGCTGCGCGGCATACACCAGCAGCCGAGTGGATACGCCTTCGACAAGGCCATGGCCCTTGAGCGCCCTGGCCATTCCAGCGATGCGCACCAACTGATCGGCGCGCGCCGCATCGATGCCGGTCTCGCCTTGCACAATCTGTGACTCGAGTGCTGCTTCTGGGTAATCCAAATCCAGCGCCACAAAGCGTTGCTTCGTCGATGGCTTGAGGTCTTTGGTCAGGCTTTGATAGCCTGGGTTGTAGGAAATCACCAACTGAAAATCAGGGTGTGCCTGCACCTTTTCGCCCGTTTTATCCAGCGTTAAGGTGCGGCGGTGGTCAGTCAGCGCGTGGATCACCACGGTGGTGTCCTGACGGGCCTCGACCACTTCGTCCAGATAACAAATGGCACCCGTGCGTGCGGCAGTGGTCAGAGGTCCGTCGATCCAGCGCGTGCCATTCGCATCGAGCAAAAACCGCCCGATCAAATCGGAGGCCGTCATGTCCTCGTTGCAAGACACCGTGATCAACTCGCGACCCAAGCGGTGCGCCATGTGCTCGACCAAACGCGACTTGCCACACCCGGTTGGCCCCTTGATCATCACAGGCAGGCGTGCGGCATAAGCGGCCTGAAACCATTCCACTTCGCGGTGTTGGGCTTGGTAGAAAGGCGTGTCGCTCATGCCAGCATCCTTGGGTCTGTGGGGTGTGGGTCGTCTGGATCAGCAGTCGATCAACGGTGGGCCGACAACTTGTCGCGCCAGCCGGGATACAAGGCATCGGCATCACCAGGGAAGGACTCGAAGGCGCGCGCAAACTCGCGGTGCTCTTTTGCCCATTCCAGGGGGTCAGCGCCAGCTTTCCAGCACTCATACGCTTGGCGCAACGAAATCGCACCTGCTGCTGGGCTGTCGATGTGGCCGTAAGAGCCGCCGCCTGCGGTGTTGATGACGTTGCCGTGGCCCAAGTTCTCGAAGAAACCGGGCAAGCGCAACGCATTCATGCCGCCAGAAATGATCGGAGTGGTGGGCTTCATGCCATACCATTCCTGGTGATAGACGGGTCCTTGATAGCTGTCGCGCTCGATGATGTAGGCGATGGCGCGATCGTCCTTTTCGCCCTCCATCTTGCCGTAGCCCATGGTCCCAACGTGGATACCGCTGGCGCCTTGCAGGCGACTCATCTTGGCCAAGACATAAGCCGTGTAGCCACGCTTGCTCTGCGGACTGGTCACTGCGCCG
>JBEAPX010000157.1:0-4614 GCA_041164205.1 Pseudomonadota bacterium | reverse complement strand
GCCATCGCGTTGGGGCATCCGCTTGGCGCATCAGGAGCCCGCTTGGCCACCACAGCGGTGAATCGCCTGCACGCAACGGGCGGTCGCTATGCACTGTGCACCATGTGCATTGGTGTAGGTCAAGGCATCGCGGTGATTCTCGAGCGCGTCTGATCTAGGGATGCGTTGAGCGCCTGAGTAAATCAGGCTGCGCGACGCACCAAGAGGTCTTTGGGTATGGCGGGCGGGCAAATCACTGCCAGCGTGTGCGCCACACCGCGAACGCAGTACCGGTGCCGTATAAAAACATACCCGATGCAATCACGGCAAACATGGCTTGCACGGAGGCGCCACTGTGCAACAGCCACCATCCGCCGGCTGCCACCCAAACCAGGCGCAACGTGCCCGCGAGCACTGGCCCCAACAGCTTGCCGGCGCCTTGAGACGCAAAGTACAGACACAAGCCCACGCCAAATAGACCGTAAAAAGGCCCCACCCACCGAAAGTATTGGGCCGCATGGTTCAACACGTCAGCTTGGTCGGTGAAGCGGGCGCTCCATAGGTCAGGCCAGATCGCTACCGCCACGCCGACCACGCCCAAAATCAGTGCCACCACAGTGGCGCCAGTCCAGGCAACGCGCCGCGCGCGATCAACCAACCCGGCGCCCAAAGCCATGCCCACCAGAGGCACACAAGCCACGCCGACTGCAAAGGTGATGGGCACCATCAAAAACTCAAGGCGCGAGCCTATGCCGTAACCCGCCAATGCCTGAGTGCCAAAGCCGGAGACGATGCGAGTGACCACCATGATGGTGAGCACAGTCTGAATGGCCGACAGCGAACCCAAACCACCCACCTTAAGAATGGGCGCAAACAAGTCCCAGCGCAGGGGCGCCCGCCAATCGATGCGAACGCGCGCGCGTTGGCGCAACAGATGTTGCGCCAAGAACAAGGCGCCAAGGCCATAAGCCCACGCCAATCCAGCAGCCACCCCAGCCATGCCGCCTGAGGGGATGGGGCCCCAGCCTAGCCCCAGCACACCACCCAATACGATTTGCCCAACCGCAACGACCAACAACGTGCCCGAGGGTGTCTTCATGTCCCCACTCGCTCGCACGATCGAAGCGAGCACATTGAGCATCCAGATGGCAATGGAGGCCGAAAACGCGACATCTGAGTACTGCAACGCCGCTTGCAAAGCAGCGCCTTGGCCGCCCAAAGCGGCGTACAGCGCGGTGCCAAAACCCAGCAACATGAGGGTAAAGAACAAGCCCAATCCAAAACCAATGCAGCAGGCGTGCCACGCCAGTGCATCCGCGCGTTCTGTTTCCTGAGCGCCGAGAGCCCGACTGATGGCGGCGCTGATGCCCCCGCCCATTGAGCCCGCGGATAGCATCTGCTGCAGCATGATGATCGGGAAAACCAGCGCCATGCCAGCCAATGGCGCAACGCCTAAGCGGCCGACGTAAATCGTTTCGGCGACGCTGACCAGGGTGGTCGCAAACATCGCCAGCATATTGGGAGCACTCATGCGAAGCAGCGTCGGGAGGACAGGTGCCGTCGTCAGGTGATGGGATGGAGACATATAGACCTTGCCTGCCGCATGAAGTGAGTAGGCAGACATATTAGAAGGCCATCGCCGATGTGGCAGACCAGCCGGTGACAGGGCCATTTGAGGGCTTAACGCCGAACCCGTGGTGGGGGTCAGTGGGTGCGCAAAATCGAACCGACAAGCGGTGTCGCGTGGCTTTGCCAGAGGCCCCAGGCCAGGTACAGCATGATGGTGGCGACTCCCAAATCAAGCCAACGCCAGGCGAGCGGTCGCGCAAAAATAGGCGTGAGCACGCGCGCACCAAAACCTAAGCCCATGAACCACAGCGCACTCGCGCAGGCGGCGCCGAGCCAAAACAGCATTCGCCCTCCCTCTGGCTGTTGCGCTCCCACGCTGCCGACCAAGACGACTGTGTCGAGATAGACGTGGGGGTTGAGCAGGCTGATGGACAGGGCCTGTCCGATCACACGCGTAAGGCCAACCGAGCGGCCTTCAGTGCTGGCGCGCAGGGCGTCAGGGTAAACGGCGCGGCGCAAAGCCATGCCACCGTAGAGGACCAGCACCAACGCACCAGCGACGCCAATTGCCTGGAGCCATTGCGGATGTTGGCCTAGGGTTGACGCGATGCCGCCGATACCTGCACCCATCAATACGGCGTCGAGCAACACGCACACCAGCACCACGGCGCTCACGTGTTCTCGACGCAACCCTTGTCGCAGCACATAGGTGTTCTGGGCACCAATGGCCACGATCAGCGACAAGCTCAGGCCAAACCCCGCTGCCCACGCGGCATTCACACCGAAGGAAGCCGGCGTCACGCGGCGCTCGCCTGACGCACAGCTTGCTCCCACTGGCTCATGCGGCTGGCCGCCTCGTCCCGGCTCATCATGGGGTCAAACTGCCGCTCGACCTGCCACAGTTGGCTGAGTTCTTGGGTATTCGCAAAAATGCCAGCTTGGAGCCCCGCCAAATAGGCTGCGCCCAAGGCCGTGGTTTCGGTGACTTTGGGGCGAATGACCGAGATGCCCAGCAAGTCGGCTTGAAATTGCATCAACAAGTCATTGACGCAGGCGCCCCCATCGACGCGCAGCTCTGTGACGGCTTGAGCGCCAATGGCCAATGCATCTTTATTCATCGCTTGCAGCAAGGCTGCGCTTTGAAAAGCGATGCTTTCCAGTGCTGCCCGAGCGATATGAGCCATCGTGCTGCCCCGCGTCAGACCGGTGATGATGCCCCGCGCGTGACCATTCCAATAGGGCGCTCCCAAGCCGGTGAATGCGGGAACGAAAACTACCCCAGCGGTGTCAGGTACCTGGGAAGCGAGCGATTCAATTTGGGTGCTCGACTCGAGGGCCTGCAAACCGTCTCGCAGCCATTGCACCACCGAGCCGCCAACAAAGACGCTGCCTTCAAGTGCAAAGCGGGCTTCGCTATTTTCTTGAGCAGCACAGGTGGTGATGAGCCCATTTTGGCTGGGTGGCGCGTGTGTTCCGGTTTGCATCAGCATGAAGCAGCCAGTGCCATAGGTGTTTTTTGCCTGACCTGCGTTGAAGCAAGCTTGACCAAACAAAGCGCTTTGTTGATCGCCAGCAACGCCTCCAATGGTCATTGGGCCCCCCGCGATGGACTCCTGGATGTCACCAAACTCAGCGCTCGATGGCAGCACCTCGGGCAGCAGCTGCTTGGGGATATTGAACAGAGCGAGCAGCTCATCGTCCCAGCAATGTCGGTGGATATTGAACAACATGGTGCGCGCCGCATTGGTCACATCGGTCACGTGGCGCTGCCCCGCGGTGAGCTGCCAAATCAACCATGTGTCCACTGTGCCAAACACCAACTCGCCTTGCTCCGCTAGGCTGCGGGCCCCCTCCACGTGGTCCAGCAGCCAGCGCAATTTGGTGGCAGAAAAATAGGCGTCTATGCGCAGCCCTGTCTTGGCCTCGATCAGCGCATCATGTCCTTGGGCTCGCAGACTGTCGCACATGGCTTCGGTGCGCCGGTCCTGCCACACGATGGCGTTGTGGATCGGTTGGCCGGTCCGTCGGTGCCACACCAGGGTGGTTTCTCTTTGGTTGGTGATACCCACGCGGGCAATGTCCGAAGCGCGGAGCTGCGCCTTGTGCAGTGCCTCGCGCAGCGTAGAGAGTTGGCTTTCCCAAATCTCCATCGGATCGTGTTCAACCCATCCTGGCTGAGGGAAGTGTTGCTGGAACTCTTTTTGGGCCGAGGCGACCACTTCGCCGCTCTCTTGAAACACAATGGCCCGCGAGCTTGAGGTGCCTTGATCGAGTGCTAGTAGGTACGCCATAGGGCTCGTATCCTGCCATAAACCCATGCGTTCCTCTAGCGCCTGTGTGCATCGGTATGGGTTTCTAATATCAGCGAAAATGAACGTTTTCGCTAATGCGTGTCTGTTATGTCTGAGTTATTGCAATATTTCCAAGCGTCCACCGAAATGCGGGTGTGGTTGGTGCAGGTGTTTGTCGTCGTCTTTGCGACCGTATCCGTGAATTACGTGTTGATGCGCGTGCTCGATGGCGTGCAACGCATGGCCAAGCAGACCACTTCGAAGTGGGACGACGCGCTCATTCAGGCCGCGCGATTGCCGATCCGGTTGTTTGCTTGGGTCTGGGGTTTGAGCATTGCCGCGCATATCCTGCACGGCGTGAGTGAGTTCTCGGTGTTTGAATACACCCCGCAAGTGCGCCAAGTCTCGATCATTGTGATCCTCGCCCTGTTGCTGGTGCGCTTGGTGCGCAACGCAGAGCAAGTCTGGATCAACCCCGAGCGCGGTCCCAACAGCATGGACCCGACCACCGCCAAAGCGATTGGCAAGTTGCTTCGTCTTTCAGTCATCATCACGGCGGTTTTGGTCGCGATGCAAACCATGGGCTACTCGGTTTCCGGCGTGCTGGCATTTGGTGGCATCGGCGGGATAGCTGTGGGCTTTGCCGCTAAGGATTTATTGCCGAATTTTTTCGGCGGGATGATGATTTACCTCGATCGCCCCTTCAAAGTCGGTGACTGGGTTCGCTCTCCCGACCGAGAGATCGAAGGCACGGTCGAGGACATCGGCTGGCGAT
>JBEAPX010000156.1:0-2542 GCA_041164205.1 Pseudomonadota bacterium | reverse complement strand
GTGTGCGGATGTATCGCTAGAGCATGGCTTCACGCCCTGAAATAGGAGAGCCAAAAGTCGGGTCTTTGAGTAGTCTAATTTCCCATTAACTAGTTAATAAAAACAAATTCTTAGGCTCATTTGTCGATTCCATGAGTTAAAAAATAGTACAAAATTCCCAGAATGAAAATATCCGTATTCATATTAGAGAAAGAATCCCATATTTCCGATGCACTCGTACATTGGCTAGAGGATGACGCATCGATAGGAATAACAACGGTTTGTCATACCACCGCGGACGCCATGACACACATCAGTCAGCACGAAAGTGATGTTTATGTGATCGACATCGGCGTGACGGAGTGGTCAGGGGTTGACGTCATTTCCACCGTCAACACGCGGTACCCGAACGCAAAAATCCTTGCGCACTCTGCGTACAGCAACCACCGGTTGATTTGGAGTGCGATTGGAGCCGGCGCCAACGGCTACATCTTGCGAGATGATGTGTCAAAGAGCGTGGGAGACAGCATTGTGTGTCTCGTGAATGGCGGCGGGTTTGTCAGTAGCCAGGCGGCCAAAGTGTTGATTGATGGCGTGCGCCAGGGTGACGTGGCCACGGCGCCCCCAACGCCAAAGTCGCCACTGGATCGAGGGTTAGGCCACGAAATCGGCGCGCCGATTGGGGCAGTCGGTTTTGAGAGGCAACTGCTGACTCCCAAGGAACTGCAAGTCTTGTCGTACATCCAGCAGGGGTACCCGGCCAAGCGCGTGGCTGGCGTCTTGGATATTTCGATATTCACCGTGAATCAACACATTCGAAGCATCTACCGCAAGCTCAATGTGCGCAACAAAATGGAAGCCGTGCAGGCCGCCAGAGCCGCAGGCTTGCTCTGAGGCAGAATCAGGGCGCCAACCCTTGAGGCCCGCTGCGCTTGGACGATAAGGCGTCGGCGGCCGCCAGATAGAGGGCGATAATAGGGGCCATTCAAGGTGGTTGGAGTCGAGGACGCCATCGCCTGTCATACCCCGAGGATGAAGCCCGTGAGTTCCAATGATCCCCCCGCTGGCGCAGAGCCGCGCCTGAGCACCCTCTCGCACGGAGGCGGATGTGGCTGCAAGATTGCCCCTGGCATCTTGGCCGATATGCTCAAAGAAATGCCCGCAATGGTGATGCCACCGGACTTGCTGGTCGGGACAGAGTCTTCAGATGACGCGGCCGTTTATCGCCTCAACGACGAACAAGCGCTGGTGGCGACCACCGATTTTTTCATGCCCATCGTGGATGATCCGTATGATTTTGGGGCCATCGCTGCGACCAATGCGATCTCTGATGTCTACGCGATGGGAGCCAAGCCCATCATGGCGTTGGCGTTGGTGGGGATGCCGATCTCGGTATTGAGCACGCAAACGATTGGAAAGATTTTGGCGGGCGGGCAATCGGTGTGCGCGCGCGCAGGTATCCCTGTGGCGGGTGGGCACAGCATCGATTCGGTGGAGCCGATTTACGGCTTGGTCGCCATGGGCTTGGTTCACCCGGACCACATCAAAACCAACAAGGACGCCCAGCCGGGTGATTACCTTGTGCTGGGCAAGCCCTTGGGGGTTGGGGTGTATTCGGCTGCGCTCAAAAAAAATGCGCTCAGCCCCACGCAATACCAGTCGATGGTGCAGACCACCACACAACTCAACACACCAGGTCCCGATTTAGCCAAATTGCCGGGGGTCCATGCCATCACGGATGTCACCGGTTTCGGCCTGGCAGGGCACGCCCTGGAAATGGCGCGTGGGAGCGGGCACAGCATTGAGTTGGATTGGGCCGCCGTTCCCTTGTTAGAGGATGCCACTGCGTTGGCCGAGGCGGGCAAGGTGACTGGGGCTTCAGGTCGCAATTGGTCGGCTTACGGAGCCGATGTCCAGCTCGAAGTCGACGCGCGTGTGGCTCAACCCTTGTTGAGCGATCCACAAACCAGCGGCGGTTTGCTGGTGTCGTGTTCAGGCGAGGCGCTGGAGCAAGTGTTGGCAATGTTCAGATCGCACGGGTTCGCGCGCGCAACCTGTGTGGGCCGTGTGGTTGAGCGTTCTCACTTTTGGGTGCGTGTCGGCAAGGTCTGAAACGACTTGATGTAACGGCGATCAATGTAGTCTTTGAGAAGCCACGCTAGCCATCCAGATGTGCTCCAGTCGCCGTAGCTGGCAATGGCTCGGCGGTTGCCGGTGTTGAGGATATTCAAACTGCGCGGTTGCACCTTGATCTCTTTGAGTTGACCGCGTCGCAAGCTAGAAGACAGTTGTTCGGCCATTTGCTCGCCAGCGCGAATCGCGTACACGCCGCTTTTGGGGTGACTCACGTCGTTGCGTGAAGCGACGTCACCACAAGCGAACACAAAGGTGTGTGAGGTCGATTGCTGATAGGCGTTGACTTCAATGTACCCGCGTTCATCGAGCGCGAGGTCCGTGTCCTTGAGCCAAACTGGTGCCATGCTGCCCGTCGCGACGATGGGCAGGTCGCACTTGAGCCGAAGCTTGTTGTCGAGAATGACAGAACCATTTTCAAACGCGACGC
>JBEAPX010000155.1:0-4332 GCA_041164205.1 Pseudomonadota bacterium | reverse complement strand
TTGAATCCAACTTCAGCGTCGACAGCCAAGGCTTTCAAGACTACTACCGAGATCTTGCCAAGCGAGTCAAGGCCAATGAAGTCGACTTGCTGATTGTGGTGGGTATGTTTTTGACAGGTTTTGATGCGCCACGACTCAACACCTTGTTTGTAGACAAGAACCTTAGGTACCACGGCCTGATTCAAGCCTATTCGCGCACCAACCGCATTTATGACGCCACCAAGACGTTCGGCAACATCGTGACTTTTCGGGATCTAGAGCAGGCCACCATCGACGCCATCACTTTGTTTGGTGATCAAAACACCTTGAATGTGGTGCTCGAAAAGAGCTACAAGGAGTACCTGGAGGGTTTCACCGATGCGGCTACGGGTGAGGCGCGACGTGGCTTTGTGGAGGTGGTGGCAGAGCTAGAGGCTCGCTTTCCTGATCCTGCGGCCATCGAGAAGGAGGCCGACAAGAAAGAATTCACCAAACTGTTTGGTGAATATTTGCGGCTTGAAAACGTGCTGCACAACTACGATGAGTTCGCCAGCCTGAAGGCGCTACAAATGATTGATGTGAGCGACCCGGTAGCGGTGGAGTCGTTTAAAGCCAAGCACTATCTGACCGATGAAGACGTGGCGGCGCTGGGAGCCATCAAACTGCCGGCTGAGCGGCGAATTCAGGATTACCGCTCGACTTACAACGATGTGCGCGACTGGCTGCGCGGCCAACAAGCCTCGGACTCGAAAGATAAGTCCAACATCGACTGGGATGATGTGGTGTTTGAGGTGGATCTGCTCAAGTCACAAGAAATTAACCTGGACTACATCCTGGAGTTGATTTTTGAACGCAACAAGGGGGCTCGAAGCAAGCCTGAATTGGTCGATGAAGTTCGTCGCGTGATTCGAGGGAGCCTAGGTAATCGCGCCAAAGAAAGCTTATTGGTCGACTTCATCAACCAAACAGACCTGAGCCAAGTCGGCGACAAGGCCAACGCAATAGAGGCCTTTTACGCCTTCGCGAGAGCGGAGCAACGGCGTGAAGCCCAAGAACTCATCCACTCTGAGGACCTGAATGCCGAGGCGGCAAATCGATATATATCTGCATCACTTAAACGCGAGTGCGCCAGCGACATTGGCACAGAGCTCAATGCCGTGCTGCCTAAGATGAGTAAGCTCAACCCTTTGTACCTAGACAAAAAGCAAAACGTTCACGCAAAAATGGTTGCCTTCGTCAACAAGTTCAAAGGGATTGGAGGGAGAGATTAACCAGCTTGCAAACACTTCGGTTGTTTGAGACTTGCCGCCCAAACGCCTTGCTCCCCTGCCCTTCCCTTTGCGGCACGGTGAAATAGGTTGCGTTTGTGAACCTCAGTTGCTGCGGCTACGCCAAGCAAAGCCCCCAGAGTCCAGCCTCTGAGGGCGACAGCTTCAACTCAACAGTCAAACTCCGCGCCACGCCACTTTGCGCTTAGGCGTCAATGCCGGTGGTTGCTTGGCCGTGGCGGCTGGGGTGGTGGCGGTCACCCAAGCGATAGCCAAACCCGGGCGTTCGAGGGACAAAGGCGGGGCTTATTTGGAGATGTTCATGCGCACCTACTACCACCCAGACCAGACCCTGCACCACCCCAAGACGTATTTGTCGCGCGGCCAGATGCGTACGCCACAAGAGATTCCGATGCGCCTAGACGGTTTGTTGCAGGCGATGCAAGAGATGGGCTTTGATATCCGCGAGCCCGAAGACCATGGGCTAGAGCCTGTGCTGGCGGTGCACGACGCGGGGTATGTTGATTTTTTAGAGCACGCTCACGCGCGCTGGCTCGCCACCGGTCAAGACTGGGGCGATGAGGTGATGTCCAACATTTACCGCCGCAGTTTGCACCGGCCACGCGGGGTGCTGGCCGAGGCGGCGCACTATATGGCCGATGGCAGCAGCCCGATTGGGCCGCAGACGTGGCGCAGCGCGTATGTGGCGGCACAGTGCGCGATCAGTGCGGCGCAGAGTGTGATGGATGGCGAGCGGGCGGCTTTTGCCTTGTGCCGGCCGCCGGGGCACCACGCGCGGGCGGATGCGGCTGGCGGGTTTTGTTACCTAAACAACGCGGCCATTGCGGCGCAGCGGTTGCGTGCCCAGTTTGAGCGGGTGTTGATCCTTGATGTCGATATGCACCACGGCCAGGGGATTCAAGAGATTTTTTACGACCGCGATGATGTGATGTACATCTCGATCCATGGCGATCCGACCAACTTTTATCCGGTGGTGGCGGGTTTTGCCGATGAAACGGGCACCGGTGCTGGCGAGGGGTTCAACCTGAACTTACCGATGCCGCACGGCAGCGCCGAGTCGGTGTTTTTTGACGCGCTGGCCCAGGCGCTGGCCGCGATCAACCGGTTTCAGCCGCAGGCACTGGTGGTGCCCTTGGGGTTTGATACGTTTCACCTAGACCCGCAGTCGCTGGTGGCGATGTCATCGGGCGGCCTAGAGCGCATGGCCCAGATGCTCAGCGCGCTGGACCTGCCCACGGTGATTGTGCAAGAGGGGGGCTATCACCTGCCCTCGTTGGCAGATAACGCGCGGGGGTTTTTCTCGAACTGGGGCCAATGATTTCAGGTGTCTCAGCCAATAAGCTCAAGTCAACTTGAAGCATAATTGCCGAAAAATCACATTTAAGTTGACTTGAACTTTGGATTATGAAAATCGGTGAACTCGCCAAACGCACGGGGATGGCGACCTCGAAGATTCGGTTTTATGAGTCGGCCGGTTTGCTGGGCGATGTGCAGCGCAAAGAAAACGGCTTTCGCACCTATGACGAGCAAAGTCTGGTCACGCTGACGTTTATTCAAGACGCGCAAAAGGCGGGTTTTGATCTGGTGGCCATTCGCAATATGCTGCCCCAGCAGATGCCTATCCCCAAGAGCGAGCGGGCACAACAGCAGTTGCTCAAACGCTTAGAAGAGCGCGTCAAGGCCATCGAGTCGGTGCAGGTGCGCTTAAAGCAACAGCGCAGCGATTTGCTGGCCACGGCGGCACACGTGCAAGAGCGCCTGGCCAAAGAGGCCGGCCAGTCGCCCAAGCAGCAAAGCCTGATTTGATGGCCGACCGTGGGCACAGTGGCGCGGCCACCTCAGCCCTTTGGCCTTTTATTTCTGTGGCCCAAAACAAAAAGCACGCCCCATTGACCTGCCCCTGATGACTGACCCCGCATTGCCCTCTTCTTTTGCCCCTGCTTTGTCTGATCAGGCGTGGGAGGCCATGTTGGACCAGCTGGCCGATGCACTGGCTGGGCCGGGCTGGGTGGTGCAAGACGACGCCGTGCCTGCGTCGGTGTTGGCCCGTTTGCGCCACCGGTTGCACGGGCTGGGTGACCAGGCGTTTCACAAGGCGGGGGTGGGCCGGCAAGCGGACCACCAGCAGGTGGATGCGTTTCGCAACGACCGCATCCACTGGCTCGAGGCGTCTGACCCCGAAGAGGCCGCTTGGCTCGACTGGGCAGACCAATTGCGCGCGGGCATGAATGGGCGTTTGTTCATGGGGCTGAGCCGCTACGAGTGCCACTTTGCCCACTACGCGCCGGGCCACTATTACAAAAAGCACGTCGATGCGTTCAAGGGGCAAGCCAACCGGCGCCTCTCATCTGTGCTGTATCTGAACGAGTCTTGGGACGAGCAAGACGGCGGTGAGCTGGTGATCTACACACCAGAGCACCCAGAGCAGGTCGCGCAAACCGTGGTGCCCAAGCCGGGTCGCTTGGTTTTGTTTTTGAGCGAAGGGGTGGCCCACGAGGTCTTGCCCGCGCGGCGCGACCGTTACAGCATTGCGGGTTGGTTCCGTGTGCGCGATGACTTTGCCCCCTAAATGGGTGGCTTTCTAGTGGCCCAACTTGGGTTTTAAAACAACGTGTATGTATTTTTTTGCATTACGCGTACAATACGCCCCTGTAAATGCTTTAGCGATTACACCAGCGGTATGTGATCTGCTGACCTCCTACCCAGTGAGTCAGCTCTTGTTTCGGTCTTCTCGCGCCAGATTGGCGCCTGGCGTCTGCCCTTGACCCACCGCGCACATACGCCCGATACCGGCTTTGCAGCTGAGTCTGGGTGACATTGAACCCACTTGCGCCTATTCTCTATTGCTCTCAACAAATGCTACCAGGCCAATTTCCCTATTTATAGATACTGAATGATTTCTTTTTCCCAGACGAACCAACCTTTTTCCGTAGGCCGATTCTTGATTTCTCCACTCGCCAAGACCAACGCAACCGGTGCTTTTGAAGCCGCGGTTTCGATTCGCAGTGGCCAAGGTTCAAGCTCACACGACCGCGTGGTTCGCTTCACCCCCATTTTTCAATGC
>JBEAPX010000154.1:0-16363 GCA_041164205.1 Pseudomonadota bacterium | reverse complement strand
AAGAAAACAAAAAAGCCCGGTAAACCGGGCTTTTTCTAAAGAGTGGGGTGGCTGATGGGACTCGAACCCACGACGACCAGAATCACAATCTGGGACTCTACCAACTGAGCTACAGCCACCGCAGAGCCTGAAATTATAGCAGTAGAGTTTAGTTGGTTTCACTCATGCTGGGCCTCGGAACCAAGATTTTGGTTTTGAGTGTCTGACGCAAATGCTCAACATAGGCTTGGGTTTCCGCGTTGGCATAGGCTTGGGTCAACTGCCTAGATTCACTCGCCACTTGAGCCGCATCAACTTTCGCTCGGCCCTCCACCTTCTCCAGCTTGATCAATGCATAGCCATCCGGACCAAGGTTGACACCCGTCCAAGCTGGCAAGGCGTCGGCCTTCAACGCCATCACGGCGCGCACCACGGCAGCCGGCAGTTGACCCGGGGCATCTCGAGACACCACCGTTGGCTTTCTCAGTGCTTGAATGGCCTCGCCTGAGCGAGCACGCTTCAATTCGGCATCTCCGGCCTTCCACGCGGCTTCAGCCGCACGCTCTTCAATGAGCATCGCCTTGGCTTGCTGCGCGACGTCCGCCAATGGCCTGGTGTGTGCCGGCTCGTAGCGGGTCACCCTAGCTGAGACCATTTGCGCGTTGTTGACTTCAACTGCATCAATATTGCGTTGCCCACGCAGCGAGTCTGGGTCAAAAATCGCGCGCAGCACCTTGGGATCTGCCAGAACACCTTTGGCACCAGCGCGAGTCAATGCAGACTGCCGCCTAATGTCCAGGCCCATGCTTTGGGCAACTGCTTCAAATGAGGTGGCTTGTTCGTACACCATATTTGAGAACTTTTCAGCCAATTCGGCATACCGCACACGGGCTTTGCTTTTTTGAACATCGGCGAGCAATTCAGCACGCATCGCCTCAAAAGACTTGGCCTGTGACGACTCAATGCCGGTGACCTGGAGGATGTGCCATCCGAATTCGGTTTGGACCAAATCGGACACTTGATCCTTCTTCAATGCGAAAGCGGCGTCTTCAAAAGGTTTGACCATGGCGCCCCGCTCCACCCAGCCTAAGTCGCCACCCTGGGCGGCACTGCCTGGATCTTGTGAATTCTTTTTCGCCAACTCTGCAAACAATCCGGGTTTGGCTTTGATCTGCTCGAGTAAGGCTGAAGCGCGCGCCTTCGCAGCGCTCTGCTCTGCATCCCCAGTACCTGCCTCAATCAGGATGTGGCGAACGCGGCGCCGCTCGGGAGCAACAAACTGCTGTTTGTTTTGCTCGTAATAATTTTTGAGCTCAGCGTCATCGATTTTGATGCTTGCTGCGATTTGGCTCTGATCCAAGACCACGTACTCGACATCAACCACTTCCGGCGCTTGAAATCGTTCGGGGTGCTTGTCGTAATAAGCCTTCACGTCAGCATCACTCACCACTTGAGCGGCCTTGAAGTCGGCCGGGGCAAAGTTTTTTACGCTGACCGTGCGACGCTCGAAGAAGGCTTGCAATATAGGACGCTCGACATTGGGATGGGTGATCGTTGTGTTAGTCACCACTTGCGTGACCAAATCAGTCGACAGGGAAGCACGCAAGCCTGCCTCATACGATGCAGGTGTGAAGCCTTGAGCGGCCAACAGGTCGCTGTATTTTTGGGCATCGAGCTGCCCGTCTGGGCCTCGCAACGACGCGATAACCGGTTGCTGTATCAGGGCCTGAGCCAGCTGTGCATCGCTCACAGTCAGAAGCTTATCGTCCCGCGCGGTGGTGAGAACCAAATCTTGAACGAGGCGCTCCAACGTGGCATAGCGTGCGGGCGCACTGTCTAGCAGCTTCAAGTCGACGTTGGGTGCTGAGCGCTGAATGCGCTGGATCTCAGCCTGATGGGCCTGCTCCCATTGATCGCGTGTGATCGTTGCAGTTCCGACCTCAGCGACCGGCTCACTGCGCTCACTGTATTGGGTGTACCCATTGACGCCCACCAGCACGAATGCGGGGACAACAACAATGCCCAATAACAAGGCCATGATGCGGGTGTTTTTGCGAATTGACTCAAACATGCACGTGCGCTTTCTAGCTGAAACTGAAACACTGTCGCCAGCGGGCGACCAACCGGTAATTATCCACTGAAATTCCGGAGCAAAAGCCTGGCACGTTGGCGCCACCCTTTGGGTGCTTACCGCGTCACAATGCTGCGCATATGGTCATCCCTGAATGGAGCGCTCGAGCATGACTTCCCCGTTGCTTTATGAATTACAAGACCACACGGTCACCCTCACTCTGAACCTGCCAGAGACCCGAAACCCCATCTCCGAGCCTGAGATGATCGAAGCTTTTGAGGATGCGGTGCAACGCATCAATCGCGACATTGAAGTCAGGGCCGTGATCCTGACCGGTGCGGGCAGTGCATTTTCATCTGGCGGCAATGTCAAGCATATGCGGGAGCGCAGCGGGATGTTTGGCGGCACGCCAGCCCAAATTCGCCAAGGCTATCGCCATGGCATTCAACGCATTCCAAGAGCCATGGCACAGCTTGAGGTGCCCGCGATTGCGGCCGTCAATGGCGCGGCCATTGGCGCAGGCTGCGACTTGACCTGCATGTGTGACATGCGCATTGCATCTGAACGCGCCATTTTTGCAGAAAGCTTTGTCAAGGTGGGCATCATCCCGGGCGATGGCGGTGCGTGGCTCTTGCCCCGAGCCGTAGGGATGGCGCGTGCCAGTGAAATGGCATTCACGGGGGACGCTATTGATGCCCAAACCGCACTGCAATGGGGCTTGGTCTCTAGAGTCGTTCCACACGACGAATTAATGAATACCGCGCGCGAACTGGCCAATCGCATCGTGTGTAATCCACCCGAAGTTTTGCGCATGACGAAGAAGTTGCTGCGCGAAGGACAGCAGCAAAGTCTGGATGCACTGCTCGAGCTTTCCGCATCCATGCAGGCCCTTGCGCATCACACGCTCGACCATGAAGAGGCAGTCTCGGCTCTGCTGGAGAAGCGAACAGGGCAATTCAAGGGTCAATGACGGCGCCACAGCAGCCACAAAAAAGCCCGCTGATGCGGGCTTTTTTGTGAGTCAGTGGTGGGTGCTGACGGTCTCGAACCGCCGACCTACGCCTTGTAAGGGCGCCGCTCTACCAACTGAGCTAAGCACCCACTGTATTCAATTATTTCTTTTTGACACCGTTGATGGTGTCTTTCAGTCCCTTACCAGGACGGAACTTGGGCACTTTGGCTGCCTTGATCTTGATTGTATCGCCAGTTTGGGGGTTGCGGCCGTTGCGGGCTGCGCGCTTGCCGACGGCAAACGTACCAAAACCAATCAATGACACAGAGTCGCCTTTTTTCAAGGCCTTGGTGATACCGGCAACCGCAGCGTCGAGTGCACGACCAGCAGCAGCCTTGGACAAGTCCGCTTCGGACGCGATGATTTCAATCAATTCTGCTTTGTTCACGAGAGCTCCTTATTTGCGGTTGCAGGGGCAACCGTTTGTTTATTGATTCTTTTTGAAAGACTCAACCATGTAGGGGTCACAAAAAAAAGCGCCGCGACACGCGCAGCGAGATTGATTTGATACTCCCGCTCGCGCCATGTCAAGCGCCTATGCAGCACTGTCTTGATACTTTGCTTTCGATGGGTCGATTTTTCGGGCCATCAAAGGCATTTCTCTTTGCAGAGCGCCGCCGATTGTACATACTTCAAACCAACAATTCATTACAACGCGCTGGCAACCGCTTTCCCAACGTCAGCCGTGGATGCCGAGCCACCCAAGTCAGGCGTCATGGGGGCGCCGCTGCCAGGGGCCAAGACGCTTTCGATCGCAGAGAGAATTGCATCGTGCGCGTCCGCGTGTCCCAAGTGCTGCAGCATCAGTGCGGCTGACCAAATTTGTCCAATGGGATTGGCCAGGCCTCTTCCAGCGATGTCAGGCGCAGAGCCGTGCACCGGCTCAAACAGCGAAGGCCATTCGCCTGAAGGATTCAAGTTGGCGCTTGGCGCAATACCAATCGTCCCCGTGCAGGCAGGGCCCAAGTCACTGAGGATGTCACCAAACAAGTTCGACGCAACGACCACATCAAAGAACTCGGGTCGTTGGACAAAATGTGCGGTCAAGATATCAATGTGAAACTTGTCCACGGTGACATCGGGGTACTCCTTCGCCATGGCTGCGACCCGCTCATCCCAATAGGGCATGGTGATCGCGATGCCATTCGACTTGGTGGCACTGGTGAGGTGTTTCTTGGGACGGCTGCGGGCGGTTTCAAACGCGAATCGCAGCACGCGATCTACCCCGTGGCGACTCATCACCGTCTCCTGCATCACGATCTCGCGAGGGGTGCCTTCAAACATTCGCCCTCCCACGGCAGAGTACTCGCCTTCCGTGTTCTCCCTCACGATGACCATGTCAATTTCGCCAGGCTGTCGAGCACTGCCATCCCGGCGCACCACGGGCGCGGTCACGCCGGGCATCAACCGCGCAGGGCGCAAATTGACGTACTGATCGAACTCGCGGCGGAACAACAACAGCGACCCCCAGAGCGACACATGATCGGGGATCTTTTCAGGCCAGCCAACCGCTCCAAAAAAGAGGGCGTCATGCCCACCAATCTGCTCTTTCCAGTTGTCGGGCAGCATCTTGCCGTGCTTCTCGAAGTACGCCCAGCTTGAAAAATCAAAATGATCAAATGCCAACGCAATATTGAACCGACTGCACGCCGCTTCGAGCACCCTCAATCCCTCTGGCATCACCTCTGTGCCAATGCCATCGCCAGCAATCACGGCAATTCTTCGTGTCATTTACTTTGTCCCATTTTTAACAACCCACCACACACCCCAAGCCGTCACGGCAACACCGATCAGCACCCGCCAGCCGAGGGGCTCGTCAAACAGCAGCCAAGCCAACAGTGCCGTGCAAGGCGGAACCAAATACATCAACGAGGCCACGGACGTTGCCGCACCGCGCTGGATCAGCATATAGAGCAAAGAGCTGGCCCCCATGGTCAGGGCCAAAACAGACCAAGCCATGGCGCCGATAGATTCAGGGTTCCACAGCACTGGCTCGGTTTCCAACCATGCCAACGGGAGGGTGACCGCCAAGGCAGCCGTGAGTTGTAGGGCATTGGCACCACGCACATCACAGGGCTTGACGAAGCGTTTTTGATACAACGTACCGGCTGTGATGCTCAACAAAGCCAGGACGATCCACGCGCCGTTGTGCCAAGTCACTACACCCTGCCCCATGCGATCACCAATCACCAGGGTCAGCCCAGTCAACCCTAGCAACAAACCTTGCCACTGGCGTTTGTGCACATGGCCACCTCGGTACGCCAACCAGATGGCCGTGAGGACCGGTTGTAAACCAACGATCAACGCAGACAGCCCTGCGCCCAAGCCACCTTTGACCGCCGCCCACACGCCTCCCAAATAACCCGCGTGTATCAACATACCCGTGACACACAAATGGCGCCATTGATCACGCGTGGGCCAGGCCACCTTGGCCGCCAAGCCCCACAACAACAACCCAGCGACGGAAAGCGCGTAGCGCCAAGCCAAAAAGCCAAAGGGAGGTGCGTGCGGCATCCCAAAGCGCGCCACAATGAAACCCGTGCTCCATATCAACACGAACACCGCCGGCATACTGGCCACCCATATGGATTCACGCTCAGCTTGAACCTGTGATGGGCTCATGACTGTGAATCGCGTTGCATCAAATCGGCGCGGGCGCTGCGCAAGTAATAAAACATCGACCACACCGTCAGCACAGCTGAGATCCAAACCAACACCGTGCCCCACTGCGCGGTGTCGATGACGCCAAACAAAGTGCCGTTGAACAGCAAAAACGGAATGGCCACCATTTGGGTCAACGTTTTGAGCTTGCCCAACATATGGACGGCCACACTAGAGCGCGCGCCGACTGTGGCCATCCATTCACGCAGGGCTGAAATGGCGATTTCACGCCCAATGACAATCAGCGCAACGAACACATGGACCCGATCCAAATGGAGCAAGGCCAACAGGCAAGCACTGACCAAGAATTTATCGGCCACTGGATCCAAAAACGCGCCAAATGCAGAGGTCTGATTCAGCTTACGCGCCAGATAACCGTCGGCCCAGTCCGTGAGCGCGAAAATCACAAACAACACGGTGGCAATCACATCCTGGGTGTCGCTGGCGATGCCTGGCAAGAAAAACACCCCCACGACCAACGGAATGGCAACGATTCGAGCCCAAGTCAGTAAGGTGGGAATGGTGAAGTACATGGTCCAACATTATGCGCGAGGTCAGGCGCACACGGGTCTCCAGCACGACCGTGACACCCCGCCTATCGCAACGATTTGTAAATCAGTTGCGCCAGCTCGGCCGATATCCCCGGCACCGTCTGCAAGTCTTGCACGCTGGCATCCGCCACTCCGCGCACTCCCCCAAAGCGCTGCAATAAGGCGGCGCGTTTCTTTGGGCCAATACCGTCAATGTCTTCGAGCCGGCTGGCACCGGTGCGCAGCTTGGCGCGCTTGGCACGCATTCCCGTGATGGCAAATCGGTGCGCCTCGTCTCGAATTTGCGCCACCAGCATCAGTGCGGCTGAATCGTGGCCCAGATAGACCTTCTCACGGCCATCCGCAAATACCAATTCTTCAAGTCCCACTTTGCGGCCCTCACCTTTTTCCACGCCAACCAAGCGCGACACCTCTAAGCCCAGAGATTCAAAGACCTCCTTGGCGGTCGAAATTTGCCCTTTGCCACCATCAATCAAGACGACGTCTGGCAGGCGAGTCTTGGCTGCCGCATCTTCGGCATTGAGCTTGCCGTATCGCCGGGTCAGGACCTGTCGCATGGCGGCGTAATCGTCCCCGCCAGTAATGCCTTCAATGTTGTAGCGGCGGTATTGACTAGGCTGCATTTGATGCTTTTCAAACACCACACAGGAAGCTTGCGTCGCCTCCCCAGCCGTGTGTGAGATATCAAAACACTCAATCCTCAAGGTGGCGAGGTCGTCAGGCGTCAAGTCCAAGGCTTCGACGAGCGCCCGAGTGCGCGCCTGCTGTGACCCCTCTTCTGATAGCAGGCGCGCGAGTTGTCGCTCGGCATTGAGCATCGCCATGCCCGCCCACTCTTTGCGTTGCCCTCGCGGTTGATGCACGGCGTGCACTTTTTGCCCAAGCGACTCCATCAAGGTTGCCAGCACGTCGGCCGCAATCGCGTGTGACGTCACCAAGACGGCCGGCATAGGCACCTGCAGATAATGCTGAGCCACAAAAGCGTGCAAAACTGCCTGCGCGATGGCATCGCCATCGCTGCAATCTCCCCAGGCTGCGGCATCTTCCACGTGTGAGGGGAAATACGCGCGATCGCCCAAATGCCTGCCCCCACGCACCATCGCAAGGTTCACACACGCGCGCCCACCCTGCACCGTTACCGCAAGAATGTCGACATCGGTCTCTTCCACATTCTCGACAGACTGCTGGTGCAGCACTTTGGAAAGCGCAGCGATTTGGTTGCGCACTTCTGCCGCTTGCTCGAACGCCAAGGACTCTGCATAGACCAACATTTGGGCCTGAAGCTGGGCGAGCAAATCTTTGGTCTCCCCACGCAAAAAAGCCGTGGCTTTCGCCACATCTGCCTGATAGCTTTGGGGATCAATATGCCCAACGCAAGGTCCCGAACACCGCTTGATTTGATAGAGCAAACAGGGCCGGCTGCGGTTCTTGAACACGCTGTCTTCGCAAGTGCGCAAGCGAAACACCCGTTGCATCAATTGGATGCTCTCCTTGACCGCCCAACCGCTCGGGTACGGTCCAAAATACTCCGCCCGCTTGTCTACCAGCCCTCGGTAATAGCCCATGCGCGCGAATTCATGGTGGGTGAATTTCAAGTACGGATAGCTTTTGTCGTCCCGAAACAGGATGTTGTACTTGGGGTTCTGTGTCTTGATCAGGTTGTTTTCAAGGAGCAGGGCCTCCGCCTCAGAGCGCACCACCGTGGTCTCCATGCGCACGATTTTGCTGACCATATGGCCAATTCGAGTGCCATCCTGTTTTTTCTGAAAATAGGTGGAGACACGGCGTTTAAGCGCTTTGGCCTTGCCCACATACAACAAGCGATCATGGGCGTCAAAATACCGATAAACGCCGGGCAGCTGTGGCAGCGCAGCGACCTCAGACAGCAATGCTTGCCATTGGGCATCATCTGCTTCGGGGGTGTTATCGGCCGCAATCTCATCGCGCTCAGCTGGCGACAAGGGGCCGGTATCGTGGACACTCTTTTTGCGCATAGCTGTATTGTGCCGCGCCCATGAATCGATGGCTTAGACGATGAGACAATTCTGATATGCATCCGCTTTGGCCCCCACAACCCGAGGACTCAGACCGCAAGGACGCCCCCCTCCATGCCAGTGGAGGGAGTCACCAGCCGCCTTGGCACTGGCACTTGTTTTGTCAGGTGATCGACAACTGGGGAGACATCGGCGTCAGCTGGCGACTGGCCCGTGACTTGGCGGGCCACGGCCACACCGTGACACTGTGGTTGGACGACGCCAGTGCACTGGCGTGGATGGCCCCCCAAGAGACCTTGGGGATTCAGGTGGCGCCCTGGCCCATGGGCCCCTCGTTTTCACCGCCGCCATCCCAGTGGCCTGATCGCCCCAGCGTGGTCATAGAGATGTTTGGATGTCACCTGAGCGAAGGGGTGCAGCGCTACATGGGGCGCAGACATGACAACCAAGAGACCAAACCCGAACCGCTGGTTTGGATCAACCTCGAGTATTTAAGTGCCGAGCCTCATGTCCACGACTTACACCGATTGCCATCTCCCGTCATGAGCGGTCCGGCTGCCGGCATGACCAAGTGGTTTTTCTACCCTGGCTTTTCAGCACACACCGGCGGCCTGATCCACCCTGGTACCGCCAGCGAAGCGCCCCCGGCAGATCAGACTGCCTACAGCACAACCTGCAGCTTGTTTTGTTACCCTAGTCCAGCGCTGCGTGATTGGGTCCGCGCATGGGTGAACGCCGGATTCAAGGTGGCCACCTGGCCAGGCATTGGCGCCAACGCGGTGGACGCCTTGGGTTTGGACCACGTCATTCGCTGGAAAGCTGTCACGCAACCCGAGTTCGATGACCGCCTCAGCCAATGTGTGTTCAACGTGGTCAGAGGCGAGGACTCGCTCAGCCGTGCCCTGTGGACTGGCAAGCCCTTTTTGTGGCACATCTATCCCCAATCAGACGGCGCACATCTCGACAAACTCAGCGCCTTTCTCGACTGGTCCGAAGCACCTGAACCCGTGCGTCACGCCCACCGCACCTGGAACGGCATTGAAGCACCGCCCAATGCGTTGGGGTCCAATTGGGTTCCCACGCCCCTCAGCGCCGACTGGACCCAATGGCTTCGTTGGGCCGAGTCCGTTCGGGCCAAAGCCCAACAAATCCCGAATTTGTCTCGCAGTTTGCTGAACTTCGTGCACGACCTGACGCGTGATCGAGCCTAGACACCCCATTTCTCTCGGATCGGTTGGGCTGCTGCGCTGGACGCGCAATAACGCCACAACACATGCCGCCGCAAAGCCAAGAGTGGTTAAAATCTACGTTTTTCGCACTTTGACGTGGGGTTTTCAGAGTCAGCTCTGGCGACCGCACCTCTTCACCAGACAACCACACCCATCTTTATGAAAATCGCACAAGAAATCCGCGCAGGCAACGTCATCATGCAGGGCAAAGACCCCATGGTGGTTCTGAAAACCGAATACAGCCGTGGTGGCCGCAATGCCGCGACCGTGCGCATGAAACTCAAGGCACTGTTGAATAACTCCGGCACTGAAGTTGTTTTCAAAGCCGACGACAAAATTGACAACATCGTGCTCGATAAAAAAGAGTGCGAGTACTCTTACTTTGCCGACCCCATGTATGTGTTCATGGACGAAGAGTACAACCAGTACGAAGTCGAAGCCGAGAACATGGGCGATGCCCTCAATTACCTCGAAGACGGCATGAAAGTGGAAGTCGTTTTCTACGACGGTAAAGCCATCTCTGTGGAAATGCCTACTTCTGTTGAGCGGGAAATCACCTGGACGGAACCTGCAGTCAAAGGCGATACGTCGGGCAAGGTTCTGAAGCCTGCAAAAATTGCAACTGGCTTCGAGATTTCCGTGCCTTTATTTGTCGACCAGGGCGACCGCATCGAAATCGACACCCGCACCGGCGAATACCGCAAACGTGTCTAAGGGCATCAAGGGCCGCACCCTAACCGTAAAAATGGCCTCCATGTGAGGCCTTTTTTACGTCTATCGACATCCGTTTGATGGCACCTGTCGGTTCAGATCACTGCATTAACCACTGTCGGATGGCGGGACTGGCGTCTGGCATGGCAAGCGAGCCATATTCCTTCAGAATAGCGACATGACTGCTGAACACCCACTCCATGACCCACGTTTGATTGACGCGTGGACTGACGCCCGAGCCAACACCGACGATGTGGAGCCCTTCGAGCCTCACACGCCTCGACTGGCGTTCAACGACACGGAGTTCATGATGCGCCGAGAAGTGCGGGGCATTCGACTGCAACTCGAGCTCCTTAAACCAGACTTGGCCCAAGAGTCCGCCGGCATCAAGCACACGGTCGTCGTGTTTGGCAGCGCCCGCTTCAGAAGCCAAGAAGAGGCAGACGCCGCATTGGTTCAAGCGCGCCTGAGCCAGGATGCCGCCTCGATCCGCAAGGCAGAGCGCCTCGTCAGCAACGCGCACTATTACGAATCGGCGCGTCGTTTTGCCCAGTTGGTGTGCAGCTACAACCAGCGATGTGATCAGCCAGAGCACCACTTGCATATCTGCACAGGTGGTGGCCCAGGAATCATGGAAGCCGCCAACCGCGGCGCCTACGAAGTCGGCAGTCCAAGTGTCGGGCTGAACATCGCGCTGCCTCACGAGCAATTCCCCAACCCCTACATCACGCCTGAACTGAGCTTCAAGTTCCATTACTTCGCGATCCGAAAGCTCCATTTCATGATGCGAGCCAAAGCCCTGGTGGCATTCCCAGGAGGCTTTGGCACACTCGATGAATTGTTTGAAATCATCACGCTGGTGCAATGCAAAAAATCCAAACCAACGCCCATCGTGCTGTTTGGGAAAGACTACTGGCAGCGGTTGATTAATTTTGAGATGCTTTTGGACGAGGGTGTGATTTCAGAAGACGACTTGAATCTCTTCGAATTCGTCGATACCCCAGAAGACGCGTGGCGAGCGATTCAGCGCTTTTACGTGCTGGGCGGTGACGCGGATGCTGGCTGCACGATCTTTTGACAACGCCCTTTTTGGGCTACAAACCCTGCGCACCCAAGCGTGCGCCCTAACAAGGCCGTCAAGACAGGGTTGGTGCTTCGCTCACCCAGGCTTTGGCTTCGTCTAACTCTGCCACTTGAAACAGTCGAAAGTGCCCTGGCATGACAAAGTGCAATGCCTGCACACCCATGCGAATCCAGGGCTCATCCGTCACCACGGCCACCCGCTCCCACGACGTGTACCGAGAGACGCCCAGCATCGCGTCATCCCACATCGCCTTGGCCTCAAAGCCCTCAAACTCCGGCCCCAGCTGATAAAGCATTCGGACGTGCTGAAGACGGGTTGCCATCGCCAACACAGCAGGAATGATGGTGGTCTCATAGTCTGCACCAGTCACCTGCCCCACCGCCTTGAAGCCCAAGACGTGATCAGGCAAATCGGTGATTGTTTCGATCATCACAACCTCCTTCTCTTTCAAAGTCGCGAGACACCACCGTATCACTCTGCCCCCGCAGTGGATTTGACTTGGCACAAAAAAACCCAGCCTAAGCTGGGTTGTTGATGGATTTCAGGACGTGCCCAAAGTCATCAGTGGTTTTGGGACAGCTGGTCCAAAATGGCCGGGTTTTCCAAAGTCGAGGTGTCCTGTGTGATCGCTTCGCCCTTGGCGATAGATCTCAGGAGACGACGCATGATTTTGCCCGAGCGTGTTTTGGGAAGGTTTTCCCCGAATCGGATGTCCTTGGGTTTGGCAATGGGGCCAATGTCTTTGGCAACCCAGTCACGCAACGCTTTGGCGATGGCTTTCGCTTCATCACCCGTTGGCACCGCGCGCTTAAGCACCACGAACGCCACAATGGCTTCTCCCGTCGTGTCATCAGGACGCCCCACCACAGCGGCCTCAGCCACCAGGTCGGTTTTGGCGACCAAGGAAGATTCGATCTCCATCGTGCCCATGCGGTGACCCGACACGTTCAACACGTCATCGATTCGGCCAGTGATACGGAAATATCCGCGGTCCTCACTGCGCACCGCGCCATCGCCTGCCAAGTAGTAGCCTTTGAGTTCGGGCGGGAAGTAACTCGACACAAAGCGATCCGGATCGTTCCAAATCGTCCGAATCATCGAGGGCCATGGCCGCTTGACCACCAGAATGCCACCGGATCCGTTGGCCACATCTGCGCCAGATTCATCCACGATGGCCGCTTGAATGCCAGGCAATGGCAACGTGCAGGACCCAGGAACCATCGGCGTGGCGCCGGGCAATGGTGTGATCATGTGGCCACCCGTTTCGGTCTGCCAGAACGTGTCAACAATCGGGCAACGCTCAGCGCCGATATGGCGGTAGTACCACATCCATGCCTCAGGGTTGATGGGCTCGCCCACGGAACCAAGAATGCGCAGTGAGCTCAGATCCCAGTTCTTGGGGTGGACCTTTTCGTCGCTCTCTGCGGCTTTGATCAAAGAACGGATCGCCGTGGGTGCGGTGTAAAACACCGTGCACTTGTGGCGTTCAATCATTTGCCAAAAGCGCCCAGCGTTCGGGAAGGTCGGCACGCCCTCAAAGACGATTTGCGTCGCGCCAGCAGCCAATGGTCCATAGGCAACGTAGGTATGGCCAGTGATCCAGCCGATGTCAGCCGTACACCAGAACACGTCGGACGGCTTGATGTCAAAGGTCCACTGCATGGTCAAGTTGGCCCACAACAGGTACCCGCCGGTGCTGTGTTGCACGCCTTTGGGCTTGCCAGTAGAGCCAGATGTGTAGAGCACGAACAATGGGTGTTCGGCACCCACAAATTCAGGCGCACACTCGGTGCTTTGGCCAGCCATCACGTCATGCATGAACACGTCGCGGCCAGGCACCATGTTGATGTCAGTCTTGGTGCGCTGGAAGACGATCACACTCTTGACCGCCTCACAGCCCCCCATGCCCAATGCCTCGTCGACAATGCCCTTCAGGGGGAGCTCTTTGCCGCCGCGCATCTGGAAGTTGGCCGTGACCACGGCCACGGCGCCGACGTCAATGATGCGGTCTTGGAGGGCTTTGGCAGAGAAGCCGCCAAACACCACCGAATGGGTGGCACCAATGCGGGCACAAGCCTGCATGGCGACCACGCCTTCAATCGTCATCGGCATGTAAATCACGACGCGATCGCCGCGCTTGACGCCCTGGGCCTTCAGCGCATTGGCGAACTGAGAGACTTGCGCCAACAACTCTTTGTAAGTGACCTTGGTCACCGCACCATCATCGGCTTCGAAAATGATGGCCGTCTTGTTCTCAACGGCCGTTCCCATATGGCGATCCAAGCAGTTGTAAGACGCGTTGATTTCACCATCGTCAAACCACTTGTAAAACGGCGCATTGGACTCATCCAGCACCCGTGAAAAGGGCTTGTGCCACGCCAGCGTGTCACGGGCGAGTTGTCCCCAGAACGCGTCGGGATTGTCATTGGCTTGTTGGCACATGGCGTTGTAGGCAGCCATGCCGGAAACCGCGGCCCCAGCTTTGATGCTGTCATTGGGCTCAAACACGCGATCCTCATGCAACACGGACTCAATCGTACTGGACATTGACCATCTCCTCTTCAGTCGTCGAAAGTGAATTTCAACCCAGCAATGTGAACTGAGGCTCTTACGAGCCACTTACACCTGGCCGCCATACAATCACGGGTTGCTGGGCAAACGCCCTGTTGTTCACTGCACGCAGTCCCTTGGAGTCGCCCTATGAGCACCACTGTCATCCGTCAAGAAGACTTGATTGAATCCATCGCCGCCGCCTTCCAATTCATCAGCTATTACCACCCCGCTGATTACATTGAGCACTTGGCGCGGGCCTACGAGCGAGAGCAATCGCCCGCAGCAAAAGATGCGATGGCTCAGATCCTGACGAACAGCCGCATGAGCGCCGAGGGGCATCGCCCGATTTGTCAAGACACGGGCATCGCCAACGTGTTTTTAAAGATTGGGATGGATGTGCGGTTTGAGGGCTTCAGCGGGAGTCTGGACGATGCCATCAACGAAGGCGTTCGCCGCGCCTACAACCTGCCCGAAAACACCTTGCGCGCCTCGGTCGTAGCCGACCCGCAGTTTGCACGCAAGAACACCAAAGACAACACGCCTGCGGTGATCTTCACTGAAATGGTCCCAGGTAACCAGTTGGACGTCACCGTGGCGGCCAAAGGTGGCGGCAGTGAGAACAAAACGAAATTTGTGATGCTCAACCCCAGCGACTCTTTGGTCGACTGGGTCCTCAAGACCGTCCCCACCATGGGCGCGGGTTGGTGCCCGCCTGGCATGCTCGGTATTGGCATCGGTGGCACAGCAGAAAAGGCCATGCTGATGGCCAAAGAGGCCTTGATGGAGGACCTCGATATGTATGCCTTGCAGGCCAAGGCTCAAAGCGGCGGCGCCCTCACTGATGAGGAAAAGCTGCGCATCGAATTGCACGACAAGGTCAATGCTCTTGGCATTGGTGCCCAAGGCTTGGGCGGCCTGACCACGGTACTGGACGTCAAGATCAAGATGTACCCAACGCACGCAGCGAGCAAGCCCGTGGCCATGATTCCTAATTGTGCGGCCACCCGCCACGCACACTTTGTGATGGACGGCTCTGGCCCGGTCTATATGACGCCTCCAGACATGAGTGTGTGGCCTTCTGTCAGCTGGACACCCGACACGCAAAAGAGCAAACGGGTCGACTTGAATACTTTGACCAAGGACGAGGTGGCCAGTTGGAAACCTGGCGATACCCTGCTGTTGAACGGCAAGATGCTCACCGGTCGTGACGCCGCGCACAAGCGCATCCAAGATATGCTAGCCAAGGGAGAGCCATTGCCTGTGGACTTCACCAACCGCGTGATTTATTACGTCGGGCCGGTTGACCCAGTGGGTGATGAAGTGGTTGGTCCTGCTGGCCCCACAACGTCCACGCGGATGGACAAGTTCACCGACATGATGCTGGAGCAAACCGGCCTCATTGCAATGGTTGGCAAGGCTGAGCGAGGCCCCGTGGCCATTGAAGCCATCAAAAACCACAAGTCTGCTTATCTCATGGCGGTTGGTGGTGCGGCTTACCTCGTCTCCAAAGCGATCAAGGGCGCCAAGGTGGTCGGCTTTGAAGATTTGGGCATGGAAGCCATTTATGAATTTGACGTGGTCGATATGCCAGTGACCGTCGCCGTTGACTCTGGTGGCACCAGTGCCCACATCACGGGGCCTGACCAGTGGCAAAAACGCATCGCGACGGGCGAATTCAAAGGCATTGGCGTCACCGCGGGCTAATCCAACGACCCACTCACCCAGCAAGAGCACCATGGTCCAACGCATCGCCGCGTGTCAGTGGGGTCACCGCTTACCACCGAGCCGCCCTGCGGCGACCGCGGCACGGGCTGGTGAAACACCCAACGGGCCTGAATTGTTAGCTCTCAATGCGGCGGGCGTCGCACGAAACCCATGAACACTCAGCCGATTGGCGTCTTTGACAGCGGGGTCGGTGGGCTCAGCGTGTTGCAGGCGCTGCATCGGCTCATGCCGAGCGAACACTTTGTCTATCTGGCCGATAGCGCACACGCGCCATACGGCGAAAAATCAGACGCCGAGGTACAGTTGCGCGCCCTGGCCGTGACGGACCATTTGATCCGTGAGCACGCCATCAAGGCGCTGGTGGTCGCTTGCAACACCGCTACGGCAGCCGCCATTCAGGCCTTGCGTGCCAAGCACCCTCACATGGTGATCGTCGGGCTGGAACCTGCCATCAAACCCGCCGTGTCGAGGACACGCACCGGCCGCATTGGCGTCATGGCAACGCGCGGAACAACGCAAAGCCAAAAATTCAAAGCCCTCCTTGCCACCCTCGAGCACCAAGCAGACTTTGTGGTGTGCGCCTGCGATGGATTGGCACTGGCCATCGAACAAAGCACGCGCAGCGCACACATGGATACCGCTCCTGCGCGCATTGCCGAGTTGATTGATACGTATGCCAGGGCATTGGGGTCATGGGGTGATCAGCCCGGCCAATTGGACACTTTGGTGCTTGGGTGCACACACTATGTGTTTGCCCATGACGCCATACAAGCCAAAGTCGGCCCACAAGTCA
>JBEAPX010000153.1:0-14901 GCA_041164205.1 Pseudomonadota bacterium | reverse complement strand
GGATTTTTGCGCGGGCCCTTTGGATTTCGAGGCTGGACTCCCTTCGCTGAAGTGATGTATTTTTTTCGAGGAGTCCCTTCATGGGCAACAAACTGTATGTCGGCAACCTGCCTTACTCGGTACGCGACGACGATCTGAACCAAGCATTTTCTGAATTCGGTCAAGTGACCAGCGCCAAAGTCATGATGGAACGTGACACTGGCCGCTCCAAAGGCTTTGGCTTTGTGGAGATGGGCAGCGACGCTGAAGCTCAGTCCGCTATCGAAGGCATGAACGGCCATGACATGGGCGGTCGCGCTCTGGTCGTGAACGAAGCCCGTCCCATGACGCCCCGTCCTCCCCGGACCGGCGGCTTCGGCGGCCCCCGCGGCGGTGACCGTGGTGGCTTTGGTGGTGACCGTGGTGATCGCGGCGGCTTCGGCGGCGGCGATCGCGGTGATGGTGGTTTCCGCAGCCCCTACGGCGGTGGCGGCAATCGCCGTGGCGGTGGCAACAGCTACTGATTCACGGCTGCACTCACAGCAAGAAACCCAGCACAACCTGCTGGGTTTTTTTATGCCTGCAGCTCACGTATCGCGTGGCTTTCGAGGCTGTTTGCCAAGCGCCTTATCCAGCCATGAGGCAGGCAACCACTTCAGCAACCACACAGCCAATGCCATCGGTCTTGGGATGACGGCAAATGCCTGGCCTCGGTCTATAGCCCGCAATGCGCGCTGCGCAAACCCATCGGCATCCATCAAGAACGGCATCGGGAAAGGGTTCTTTTTCGTCATCGGCGTATCGATGTAGCCCGGCAATATGACGGTCACTCGAACGCCACTGTGGGTCAAGTCAGCACGCAAGCTTTCGCACAGTGCTGTGCACGCCGCCTTACTCGAACTGTAGGCGGCGTGGCCAGGCAAGCCCCGCACACCGGCCACACTGGAAATGGCGACCAATCGTCCGGATCCGCGCGTTCGCATCAACGAGACAAATGGCCCCAGGGTGTGTGCAACCCCCAACACGTTCGTCCGCCACGTCTGCTCGAGCACGGGCCAGTCTTCTGGGCGCTCGATCATGACCCCTCGACTGATGCCCGCGTTGGCAATCACAACATCCGGCAGCCCTTGTGTTGCCAGACATTCAGCGGCCACGCGCCGCATCCCGACCTCATCCGTGACATCGGCTTCATAAATTTGGACCAAGTCTTCGGGCACGCGGGCGCCTTGCATGAGCGCTTGCAGTTTGCATCGATCCCGAACCACCAATGCCAACCGGCACCCCTTGGCGGCATAGGCTTGCGCCAAAGCCCAACCGATGCCGCTGGATGCACCTGTGATGAAAACCAATTGGGTCATGAGGCTTTGGCGGCTGCGCCGTTTTGTTGCCATCGCACCCGTCCTTTGAGGTTCAAAATGCCATTGGCTTCGTCGTAATGCATTCGTTCCCCGATGAGGCGTTGCGTGCCATGGAGCAATGTCACGGGTTGCTCTGAGATCACCACCGAACGGTCCGAGTCGATCAACAGCTCTTGGCCCAAGAATGTCATGGTCCCAGGCGCCGTACCCTTGGGCGTGACGACCCGTTGCACGCGCGCATTGCCGACCAATTTGAAAATGGTTTGCGGCCCATTGACCCACATTTCCTGGGACTGCGCAGTGACCGTGACAGGACGGGCCGCATCGCCTCCAAAAGACAGCATATCGGCTTGCGCGATCCGCAACGAGTCATCGGCGGGATGGTGCCAAGCTTGTTTGCCTTTGACCCAGGCACTCAGATCCCCGTGGCGATCGTAGGTGCGGGCGGTGAACCGCTCGATCACCATGTCTGGCTCGGTTGACACGGGCAAGGCGATCATTGACGGCTGACTGCTCCCCGATGTTCTGACCAACCAAAACGACCATGCCGCCAAGGTTCCCATGATCAGCACGGGCAACAAGGTCCAGAGCACCTCGGTGCGCCAAGGACTCCACTGGCTGGACGCCATCAGCGTGCCGCCTCTTGCAGCAGCCGCCTGTAATGGCCACTGGCCATGACGAGCAAGTCACACAGCTCTCGCACAGCGCCATGGCCTGGCAATGCCTCAGGGCTCCAGTGCGACAGTGCGAGGCACTCAACGTGGCCCGTTTTAGGCACACAGGCCAACGCTGCCCGACTGAGCATCGGCAAGTCTGGCCAGTCATCGCCCATCGCAGCGGCAGCATCCCAGTTCAGCCCGAGTGTGTTCAAAATTTGCTCCGCAGCGGGCAGCTTATCCTCGGTGCCAAAAACGGCGTGAGTCACCCCCAAAGCTTGGAGGCGGGCACGCAAGGCCCCGCTGTCACGGCCGGTCACAACCGCGGGCGTGATGCCTGCGGCTTGCAGCAATTTGATGCCATGCCCGTCCAGCGTATTGAAGCGCTTGATGGTCTCGCCTTCATCGCTGAAGAGCAGGCCGCCATCTGTCAAGACCCCATCCACATCAAAAAACACGACCTGGATGGCTTGCGCGCGCACCAAGAGCTCTGGCGCAAATTGCTGTTGAGGAGAAATTGCTTGCACCATCAAATCACCTTGGCTCTCATCAAATCATTGGTGTTCAAAACGCCCACCAAACAGCCTTGCTCATCCACGACCAAAACACTGGTGATGGCACAGGTCTCCATCAGTTCAGCCGCCTGGGCTGCCAACGCGTTGGCACCAATGGTTCGCGGATTGGCGTGCATCACATCACGCGCAACAACTTGTCGCAAATCGACTCCGCGCTCAATCAACCGGCGCAAGTCTCCATCGGTGAAGATGCCCAATACTTTTTGCGCATCATCGACGATGGCGGCAGCACCCAAACCCTTGGCACTCATCTCTTGCATCAAGCGACCAAAATGATCGTCTGGTCGGACCATTGGCAAAGCCTCACCTTTGCGCATCAGGTCCTCGACGTGCGTCAACAAGCGGCGACCCAACGCGCCACCGGGGTGGCTGCGGGCAAAGTCCTCCGGTCTAAAGCCACGCGCATCCAACAAGGCCATGGCCAGCGCATCGCCTAAAGCCATTTGCGCAGTGGTGCTGGCTGTGGGCGCCAGGTTGTGCGGGCAAGCCTCCTTGTCGACCCCGCTGTTCAGCACGAAATCGGCATGGCGGGCCAAGCTAGACTCTGTGCGGCCGGTCATGCCCACCAACACTGCGCCGAGCCGCTTGATGAAGGGCAAGACCGCATTCAGCTCTTCACTCTCGCCACTGTTGCTGATCGCAAGGACAACGTCTTGGGGCGTGATCATGCCCAGATCGCCGTGGCTGGCTTCGCCGGGGTGCACAAAAAACGCTGGGGTACCTGTCGACGCGAGTGTGGCGGCAATCTTGGTGCCGATGTGCCCGCTCTTGCCCATGCCCATGACAATCACGCGACCTGTGGTTGCGAGAATGGTTTGCACAATTTGTACAAACACACCGTCAATGCGGGCGGGCAGCGCCGCCACGGCTTGGGCTTCGATGTCCAAGGTTGCCTTGGCCACGGCCAAGATTTGCGCTGAATTTTGGGTCTGCGTCGTGCTCATACTGTTGATTATCGCTCTGCACGCCATTCCATTGGGTCTGCTCAGCGTTAACATCCAAGTATGAACGCCTTTGACTTGACCCTGCTTTATTTGCTCACCGCGGTGATGGGCGTGGTGGCGTGTCGATTGGCGAAGTTGCCGCCCATTTTGGGCTACCTATTGGTGGGCGTGATCATCGGGCCCAACACATTGGGTCTGGCGCAGGACAACCCAGGCATTCGCTATTTGGCCGAATTTGGGGTCGTCTTCCTGATGTTTGTCATCGGGCTTGAGTTCAGCTTGCCCAAACTCAAGACGATGGGCAAGTTTGTGTTTGGCCTTGGTACGGCACAAGTGCTCCTCACCATGACGTTGACGGCGCTTGGGTCGATGACGCTGGCCTTGCTGATCCCCACGTGGTGGGACATCGGGTGGCAAACCGCTTTGGCACTCGGCGGCGTCATGGCCATGAGCTCCACCGCCATCGTCATCAAGGTCACCGCCGAGCGAGCGGAACTAGAAACAGAGCACGGCAAGCGCGTGGTCGGCATTTTGCTGTTTCAAGACTTGGCCGTGGTCCCTCTTTTGATTTTGATCCCAGCGCTGGGCTCGGCACCCGATGCCCTTGCGTGGGCCATCAGCCTAGCGGTATTGAAAGCAGCAGCCCTGCTCTTGCTTTTGCTCACGGGTGGTCAACGGGTGTTGCGTTGGTGGCTGCGCTTGGTTGTGAAGAGAAAAAGCGAAGAGCTGTTCATGCTCAACCTGTTGTTGATCACCCTCGGGCTCGCCTGGCTCACCGAGCACGCCGGCTTGTCGCTGGCGTTGGGCGCGTTTGTGGCGGGAATGCTGATCTCAGAGACAGAGTTCAAGCACCAAGTGGAAACCGACATCAAACCGTTTCATGACGTCTTGCTCGGCTTGTTCTTCATCACGATCGGTATGCTTTTGGATTGGCGCATTGTTTGGGAGCGCTGGCCTCTGGTGCTGCTACTGCTCGCGTTTTCAGTGACCTTTAAGCTGGGGCTGATCACCGGCCTCACGCGTTTATTTGGCGCGCCGCTGGGCACCTCCATGCGCGTTGGTTTGTATTTGGCGCAAGGTGGAGAGTTTGGTTTCGTGTTGCTGACCCTGGCGGCTGAGCAGTCCCTGGTGCCGCCTGCGTTGTTGAACCCGATTTTGGCCTCGATGGTGATTTCGATGATCGCGACGCCATTCATCATTCAATACAGCAACGGCGTGGTGACCCGACTGGCCGGCAGCGACTGGTTGCTGCAATCGCTTCAGATGACCACCATCGCCAAGAAGGCCATGACAGCAGACCACCATGTGGTGATCTGCGGCTTTGGACGCAGCGGCCAAAACCTCGCGCGGATGTTGGCCACTGAAGGCATTCCATATATGGCGCTCGACCTAGACCCAGATCGGGTCAGGCAAGCAGCAGCAGGAGGCGACTCGGTGGTTTACGGGGATGCCACCCGATTGCAGGCCCTGATGGCCGCAGGGCTCGCCCGCGCCAGTGCCGTCGTGGTGACCTACCCAGACACCACATCCGCACTCAAGATATTGGCCAACACCAAAGCCCACGCACCCCATGTCCCCGTGGTCGTGCGCACGGTGGATGACAAAGACCTAGAAAAACTCACCCGTGCGGGCGCAACCGAAGTTGTGCCCGAAATGGTCGAAGGCAGCTTGATGCTGGCGTCTCACGCGTTGGCACTGGTCGGCGTCCCCGTGCGCAAAGTGTGGCGGCACGTTCAATCGCAGCGAGAGGCAAGGTACAAATTGCTGCGCGACTATTACCACGGTGCGGACGACGACTCCATTGAAGAAATAGACCAAGAGCGGCTGCGCACAGTGGTCTTACCGATTGGCGCTTACGCCCTCGATCGCAAGCTGGGATCACTGGCACTGGACGGCTTTGGTGTGCGCGTGCTCAGCGTGCGCAGAGGGGGTCGGTCAATGCACCAAGTGAACGACGATTTGACGCTGCAAGATCAGGATGCACTGGTGCTCAGCGGAACTGCCAGCGAGTTGGCTCTTGCGGAAGAGCGCTTACTAAAAGGATGAATGCGATGACGGCTCATGCCAATCTCAGCGAGTATTTGAAATCCCACATTCGCACGGTGCCCAACTGGCCAGCGCCTGGTGTTCAATTCCGAGACATCACGCCACTGCTGCAAGACCCCAAGGTCTTTCGCGTCTTGATTGACGCCTTCGTGCATCATTTCATGGATGTCGAAACCAAACCCGACGTGATCGCCGGGCTCGATGCGAGAGGCTTTATCGTGGGCTCGGTCCTCGCTTATTCGCTGGGCATTGGTTTTGTGCCCATTCGCAAAAAGGGCAAGCTGCCTTTTGATACGGTTGAAGAAACCTACGCACTGGAATACGGCAGTGCCACCGTTGAGCTGCATACCGACGCCATTCAACCGGGGATGCGGGTGGCGCTGTTGGATGATTTGATAGCCACTGGGGGCACCATGATGGCTGGTAAGCGCCTGATCGAACGTTTAGGTGGCATCGCCATTGAGGGGGCTGTGATCGTTGATTTGCCCGAACTCGGCGGCAGTGACCGGCTCCGATCTGACGGACTGAAGCTATTCACCTTGCTCGAATTTGAAGGGCACTGAATCTGACGCCTTTGCTCATGGCGCCCGCTACTTACCAATACAGAACTTCGAAAAAATTTCACCCAATAAATCGTCAGCGGTGAATTCGCCGGTGATGCTGCTGAGCTGGCCTTGCGCCAAGCGAAGCTCCTCGGCAAGCAAGTCGAGTTGCATATTGCCCAGCGCCAAGTGCTCGCCCGCACCCATCAGGTGGCGCTCGACGTGGTGCAGCGCATCCACGTGCCTCTGGCGCGCCGTGTAAAGCCCTTCCGCGGTGGCTTGCCACCCCACTGCGGTCAACAACTGCTGGCGCAACGCTTCAAGCCCGACACCTTGCTGAGCAGACAGCGCAATGCCAGTTGAAACCGTTGGCGGTAGCGGCCCATCGATGGCATCCACCTTGTTCCATACGTGAATCACCGGCAGATGCTGGGGCAAACGCTCCTGCCATTGCGCATCTAAGGCCTGGTATGAGGGGTCGCTCCAGTGGGTTAGATCGTGGACAAATACCACGACATCGGCCTGATCAATCTCTTTCCAAGCCCTGGCAATCCCAATGCGCTCGACTTCATCGTTGGTCTCGCGCAGGCCAGCAGTATCCAAGACGTGCAAGGGAACACCTTCGATTTGAATCGATTGGCTCACCACATCGCGCGTCGTGCCAGCGATCGCCGTCACAATCGCCAGCTCTGCACCGGCTAGGGCGTTGAGCAATGAGCTCTTACCCGCATTGGGCTGTCCTGCGATCACCACCTTCATGCCGTCTCTTAACAAGGCGCCTTGATGGGTTTGCTGGAGTACGCTGGCGACCTTGTCTTGCAAAGCACTCAATTGGCCCTGCGCATCCGCTTGCTGTAAAAAATCAACCTCTTCTTCAGGAAAATCAAGCGTTGATTCCACCAAAATGCGCAGCCGAATCAAGCTTTCTAGCAGGCCGTTGACCGCCTCTGAAAACGCGCCTTGAAGACTGCGAGCGGCACCCCGCGCCGCTGCCTCTGTGGACGCCTCAATCAAGTCACTCACCGCTTCCGCTTGAGCCAAATCGAGTTTGTCGTTCAGAAAGGCGCGCTGCGTGAACTCACCCGGTTGCGCCAAACGCAAGTGCGGCAATACCGGCAACTGAGTCGCCGCATCAATGGCTTGCGCCACCTCCAGGCACCGCGTCAACAGCAGTTGCATCACCACGGGGCCGCCGTGAGCCTGCAGTTCTAAGACATCTTCACCTGTATACGAGTGCGGACCGGGGAAGTAGATGCTGAGCCCGTGATCGATCACTTGTCCGCCGCGATCTTTCCAGGGCAAGAAAGTGGCCTGACGTGGGCGCAATGCCTGGCCACACAGGCGCTCGACCAAACGCCCCAGCGATCGGCCTGAGATCCGGATGATGCCCACCGCCCCGCGCCCTGGCGGCGTCGCAATGGCAATGATGGGAACCGATGTGGCTGCGTTCATTGAAAGTCATAAGCCAGCATTCGCTGGCTTATGGTTGGCATTTAACGAAACTTCGGTATGTTGATTTTCAGTTTGATGCCCATGCGATGGTTGATGTGCCACTGCTGAATGATCGTCAACGTGTTGTTCGTGATCCAGTAGAGCACCAAACCCGCCGGGAACTGGAAGAACAAGACCGAGAACGCCAAAGGCATCAGCCACATCAACTTGGCCTGCAAGGGGTCAGGTGGCAATGGGTTCAAGGCCGTTTGCAGCAAGGTGGTGATGGTCATGATGGCTGGCAGCACGTACCAGGGGTCCTTGCTCGACAAATCGGCAATCCACAATGCCCACGGGGCGTTGCGCATTTCCACGCTGGACAACAGCACCCAGTAGAGCGCAATGAAGACAGGAATCTGAATCATGATCGGCAGGCACCCGCCCAATGGATTCACTTTTTCTTCGCGGTAAATGCGCATCATCTCTTGCTGCATTTGCTGCGGACTGTCTTTCAAACGCTCGCGCATTTCAGTGATGCGTGGGTTCAACGCTTTCATCTTGGCCATGCTGCGATAGGCTTGTGCGTTCAACCAATAAAACGCGGCCTTGATCAAGACCACCAACAGCACGATCGACCAGCCCCAGTTGCCTGCAAATGCATGGATTTTTTCGAGCAGCCAGTACAAAGGCTTCGCCAAAATCGTCACCCAACCATAGTCTTTGACCAGTTCTAAACCTGGGGCAATGGTTTCCAGTACTTTTTCTTCTTGTGGTCCCATGAAGAGTCGCGCATCCAAGCTCACGCTGGCGCCAGGCGCAACCGTACCCATATCGACCAAACTGCCCACGGCATAGAGCGGCTGATCAACGCTACCCAAAGCACGGACGAAGTTTTCCCGTGCGATGCCTTGTGCCAACAGCCACGCCGAAGCAAAGTAATGCTGCACCATGGCGACGTAGCCTTCGTTGGCTTGCGCCACAAAATCGGCCTTCTTGTCAGCGATTTCTTCAAAGGTGATTTTCTGGAATTTCTTGGCGTCGGTGTAGACCGCAGGCCCAGTGAAGGTGGTGTAGAAAGGCGTCGCTGAATCCCCGGTCTGCGAATCACGCACCAATTGGGTGTACAGCTGCAAGGGCTTGGCTTCACCGGAGGTGTTGATCACCTCGTGCTTGACGTCGACGACATAGTCGTTGCGGCGCATCGTGTAGGTCTTGACCAGCTGCAATCCACCCAAGGGGGCTGAGGCAAAACGAGCGACCAGGGTGTCTTTGCCCTCGGCCAAGCTGGTTTCACCCGGCTGCCAGTTCATGATCGCTTTGTGGTTCGGCGCGTCTTGTCCCGCCACGCCTGATTGAGCCACGTAGGTGTGCTTTGCGTTTTTTTGCATCAACACCAGAGGCGTGCTTTTGTCATGCGCGCCGCCCAATTCGGTGGCTTGCGTGCGCAACACCGACTGAACCACGCTGGCACCCTCTGTATCAATCGTGAGCTTCAAAACATCGGTTGTGAATTCAACGCGCTGGCTCACCTGAGCCACACCTGAGCCTGTTGGCACTGCCGCTGCGCCATTCACTTTGGCTGCGGGCACCGCATCAGACGTTGCCGAAGGTGGCGCCTTCGCTGCCGGTGCACTTGGGAAAAACAACGCAGGCTGACCATTGTGGATTTGCCAGCGGTCCCAAAGCATGACCAGAGACAGGCCAAAAACAACCCACAACAACGAACGACGAATGTCTGTCATGACAACTCTTTTTCTTTATCTGAAGTCTTGGCCCATCCAAACAAGGACGGGCCCTGAGAAGGCACCGGATCGTGTCCGCCATCACACCAAGGATGGCAGCGCCCAATTCGGCAAATGGCTAAATACGTCCCTGCGCCTGCGCCATGTTTTTGCAAGGCCTCAAGCGCATATTGACTGCAGGTGGGCTCGAATCGGCAGGAAGAACCCAAGACTGGACTCAACAACAGCCGATAGGCTTTGACCAACAAGATGAGCAAGGCCTGAACCGGACGCATTTTCAATGCTTTCCTGCACTCAGCACACGCTGCGTCAAGGGGATCAATTCTGCACGAACGGCTTGACGCAAGGGCTCCGACCAGGCACTGACAAATTGCTGTGGGTCGAAACTGCGCCGCAATCTCACCACCATGGCCAAACCCTGAGGGGACCAAGCATCAGCGTGTTGGCCCAGGAAGTCAGAGGTAATGGCGTAAATTTGGCGCCGAAGCGCATTGCGCGTGACGGCACGCTTGGCCCAGCGTTTGGGCAAAACGACGCCCGCCCAAACACCGTGAGCTGGCGAAAAGTCTGGCGTTTGTGTCGCCAACACGTGCACTGCAAAGTGGCGCGAATGCGCCACGGGGGGATGTGCCAGTACCAGTCCAAACTGGCGTTTCTGGGTCAACTTGTTCAACGTGGCAGCGCTGGGCGCGACAGCCATGCGTCAACTCCTCCCGCCGGTGACGCTGCGGAGCACTTAGACGGCCAGGCGCTTGCGACCTTTGGCGCGACGGGCGCGGATGACAGCGCGGCCACCGCGGGTCTTCATGCGCACCAAGAAACCATGGGTGCGGGCGCGGCGAATTTTAGAAGGTTGATAAGTGCGTTTCATGATGCAAAGCTTTCTTGGTCATTGGTGCTGGGCTTGAGAGCACCAGCCTATTGTTCGAACCCAACCTTGGCCGTCCTGTTGAATCGACATCCGAACCCACGCTGAAGCATGGACCCATCTTTGCGAACAGATATCAGCCCCGGCGTCCTACACAACTGCTCAGCAGTTTTTCGGCGGGGAACCATCGATTATCGCAAATTCTGACGCTGCATACAAAATTTACCTAAGGCGCATCAAAGAATTTCCTGAATTTTCAGCTTCACCAGACGAGTCGCCTGCGATTTGTGGCGGGTCGCCGCGCTCAACAGCGCTACCGACAGCTGGCGATGCGCGTTATTTTGGATGGCTTGGCGTGTCGATTATGGTCTTCCCTAGGTTGTGGATAACTGAGTTTTCGAGCCTATAATTCGCCCCCTTCACGACTTTCTATCCACAGCCTCGTTTTTTGTGACCCCGCCTTTATGAATGATTCACCTGCCCACGCCAATGCCAACGATTTATGGGCAGCGTGTATCGAAACCTTGGCGCTCCAAGTCCCAGAGCAGCAGCTCAATACTTGGATCAGACCTTTGGTGCTTGGGGGGCAGTCGACCCGAGAGTCCCTGGTCCTGCAAGTTGCCAATCGCTTCAAGCTTGACTGGGTACGCAGCCAATACCTAGACCGAATTCGGAAAATTTTGGCTGAGCTATCGGGTGGCCCTTGTGGTGTAGAGTTAGCGCTTACTTTGCGAGAGGCGCCCAAAAATCAAGTCCCTAATCCCTCGACGGCCATCGCCAGCATTCTGGCCGAATCGCCAGAAATCAGCGCTCCAGTACAGCGCCCGATGGGGGGCGGCACCACCAGTCGACTCAACCCCAGTCTCACCTTCGAGACCTTGATCGAAGGCACCGCCAATCGCATGGCGCGCGCCGCGGCCATGCACGTGGCCAACCAACTCGGGCAACTTTACAACCCCCTGTTCGTCTATGGCGGGGTGGGCGTGGGCAAGACCCACTTGATGCATGCCATCGGCAATCATTTGCTTGCCGACCGGCCAGAGGCCAAGGTTCTCTACATCCACGCGGAGCAATTTGTGTCGGATGTGGTCAAGTCCTACCAGCGCAAGGCGTTCGACGAGTTCAAGGACCGCTATCACTCTTTGGATTTGCTGTTGATCGACGACGTGCAGTTTTTTGCCAACAAAGAGCGCACTCAAGAAGAGTTTTTCAACGCGTTTGAGGCCCTGTTGGCGAAAAAGTCTCACATTGTGCTCACGAGTGACACCTACCCCAAAGGCTTGGCAGACATCCACGAGCGCCTCGTTTCGCGATTTGACTCGGGCCTCACCGTCGCCATCGAGCCGCCAGAGCTGGAAATGCGCGTGGCGATTTTGATGAAAAAAGCAGCAGCAGAAGACACCCCGATGCCTGAGGATGTCGCCTTTTTTGTGGCCAAAAATGTGCGCTCCAATGTGCGAGAGCTCGAAGGGGCGCTGCGCAAAATATTGGCCTACTCGCGATTCAACCAAAAAGAAATCTCTATCGCACTCGCCAAAGACGCGCTGAGAGACTTGCTGTCGATCAAAAACCGCCAAATCACCGTAGACAACATTCAAAAAACGGTGGCGGATTTCTACAAAATCAAAATCGCCGACATGTACAGTAAGCGGCGTCCCGCCAGCATTGCCAAGCCGCGTCAGGTCGCGATGTATTTGGCCAAAGAGCTGACGCAAAAAAGCCTGCCCGAAATTGGCGAGCTGTTTGGGGGCAGAGACCACACCACGGTGCTCCACGCCGTGCGCAAAATCGGCAGCGAGCGAAGCCAAGACACAGAACTGAACCAGGCTTTACACGTGCTTGAACAAACGCTCAAAGGCTGAGGCTTGGCGCGAAGAACCAAAACCCGATCTGACGCGTATTTAATCGACGTTTTGCCCTCCAATCGCGCAGATTAAGGTGATTTTCGGGTGAAAATAGCGGATGAATTTGGGCAAGCACCGCGTTCGCCTTGCCAACGCGTTAGCGACACAAAACACAAGGACAAATGATGATCGTTTTCAAGTCAACACAAGACCACGTTTTGGCGGCTCTGCAATCGGTGAGCGGCATTGTCGAGCGCCGACACACTCTGCCGATATTGGCCAACGTGTTGATTCGCAAATCGCAGGGGCGTCTTGAGTTGACCTCCAGCGACCTGGAAATTCAGATTCGCACCCAAGCCGAACTCGGTGGAGACGAGGGCGAATTTGCCACCACGCTTGGGGCTCGCAAACTGATTGACATTTTGCGCACCATGCCGGCAGACCAGAGCGTGAGCCTGGAGGCAAGCAACGGCAAGGTCTTGCTCAAAGGCGGCAAGAGCCGATTCACATTGCAAAGCCTGCCCGCGGCAGACTTTCCGTTGGTCCAAGAAGCCCCCAGCTTTGGCCCCCAGTTTTCGATTCCACAACAGACCCTCAAGAAGCTGATGGGTCAGGTCGGGTTCGCCATGGCGGTGCACGACATTCGTTACTACTTGAACGGCATTTTGTTCGTGGCTGAAGGCAACCGCCTCACGCTCGTGGCCACCGACGGCCACCGCATGGCGCTTGCCGCGGCAACGCTAGAGGCAGAAGTGCCCAAGCAAGAGGTCATCCTCCCTAGAAAGACCGTGATCGAGCTCCAGCGTTTGCTGAGCGATGGGGAAGGGGACATCCACATTCAATTCGCAAGCAACCAAGCCAAGTTTTCATTCGGTGCCATGGAGTTCGTGACCAAGTTGGTGGAAGGCAAGTTCCCGGATTACAACCGCGTCATCCCCAACAACCACAGCAATCAACTCACTCTGGGTCGCACGGCGTTGCTGTCCGCTTTGCAGCGCACCGCCATCATGACCACCGATAAGTTCAAGGGCGTGCGCCTCAACCTAGAGCCAGGCAGCTTGCGCGTTGCAGCCAGCAACCCGGAGCAAGAAGAAGCCACAGACGAGTTGGACATCGACTACAGCGGCGACGCCATTGAGATCGGCTTCAACGTGGTCTACCTCATGGATGTGCTCACCAATATGAGCCAAGACATGGTGAGCCTCAGCTTGGCCGACGGCAACAGCTCGGCCCTGATCACCATTCCCGAACAGACCGACTTCAAATACGTTGTAATGCCCATGCGCATCTGAGCTGATGCGTTGGCAGCGGACGCACCGCGTCCGATCGGCTGGCGCAGCTCTCCCTTGCCCGATTCGTTTTCGTAGATAGCAAAGCCCCATATGAGCCAAGAAGAACAAGTCCCCCAGCCTGCAGTTGATGCCTATGGCGAAGGCTCCATCCAAATCCTTGAAGGCTTAGAGGCGGTACGCAAACGGCCGGGAATGTACATCGGCGATACCTCAGACGGCACGGGCTTGCACCACTTGGTGTTCGAGGTCGTGGACAACTCGATTGATGAGGCCCTGGCTGGACATTGCGATGACATCGTGGTGACGATTCACAGCGATAACTCGATCTCTGTGACGGACAACGGTCGCGGGATTCCAACCCGTGTCAAAAGCGACGACAAGCACGAACCCAAACGCAGCGCGGCTGAAATCGCGCTGACCGAATTGCACGCCGGCGGCAAGTTCAACCAAAACAGCTACAAGGTATCTGGGGGCTTGCACGGCGTCGGGGTGTCATGCGTGAACGCCTTATCAACGTGGTTGCGCTTGACCGTGCGACGTGAGGGCAAAGTGCATAGCCTTGAGTTCGCCCGTGGCGTGGTGCAAAACCGCCTGTTGGAGACGGTAGACGGCGTTGAAGTCTCTCCCATGAAAATTGCAGGAGAAACGGAAAAACAAGGCACCGAAGTGCACTTTTTGCCCGACCCCGAAATCTTCCAGCAAAACAGCGATTTCCACTACGAAATCCTGGCCAAGCGCCTGCGTGAGCTCTCTTTCTTGAACAATGGTGTGCGGATTCGCCTTCTTGACGAGCGCAGTGGCAAAGAGGACGACTTTTCCGGTGCGGGTGGCGTCAAGGGCTTTGTCGAATTCATCAACGCCGGCAAGTCGATCACGCACCCCAACGCATTCCATGCCACGGGCGACCGGATCAGCGAGCAAAACACCACCATTTCGGTCGAAGTGGCAATGCAGTGGAACAACAGCTACACCGAGCAGGTGCTGTGCTTCACCAACAACATCCCCCAGCGCGATGGTGGCACCCACTTGACGGGCCTGCGCGCCGCCATGACACGCGTGGTCAAGCAATACATCGATGACAACGAGTTAGCCAAAAAGGCCAAGGTCGACATCAGTGGCGACGATATGCGCGAAGGCCTGACCTGTGTCTTGAGTGTCAAAGTCCCTGAGCCCAAATTCTCCAGCCAAACCAAAGACAAGCTCGTCTCGAGCGAAGTCCGGGCCCCGGTCGAAGACATCGTGGCCAAAGCCCTGGCGGAATACCTGCTTGAGCGTCCCAATGACGCGAAAATCATTTGCGGCAAGATCGTCGATGCATCGCGGGCCCGGGAAGCCGCCCGCAAAGCGCGCGAAATGACCAGGCGCAAAGGCGTGCTGGACGGCATGGGATTGCCAGGCAAGTTGGCGGACTGCCAAGAGAAAGACCCCGCGCAATGCGAAATCTATCTGGTCGAGGGTGACTCTGCTGGCGGTTCTGCGAAACAAGGTCGTGATCGCAAGTTTCAGGCCATTTTGCCCCTGCGCGGCAAAATCCTGAACGTCGAAAAAGCCCGCTATGAAAAACTGTTGGCGTCCAACGAGATTTTGACGCTGATCACGGCCCTAGGCACAGGCATTGGCAAAA
>JBEAPX010000152.1:0-2731 GCA_041164205.1 Pseudomonadota bacterium | reverse complement strand
TGCACCACTTCGCCACGCTTGCTGGTTACGGTGCGGAAGCCGTTCACCCCTATTTGGCGATGGAAACTTTGGCGCAAATGCACAAAGATTTGCCTGGTGACTTGTCGGCCGAGAAAGCGATTGCCAACTACGTCAAGGCGATTGGAAAAGGCTTGTCCAAGATCATGTCCAAGATGGGTGTATCCACTTACATGAGCTATTGCGGTGCGCAGTTGTTCGAGGCCATCGGTCTGAACTCACAGACCATCGACAAATACTTCCCGGGCACTCCCAGCAAAGTAGAGGGCATTGGGGTATTTGAGATTGCCGAAGAAGCCCTGCGCCGACACATGGATGCCTATGGCGATAAGCAAATTCTCGCCACCATGCTGGATGCGGGCGGCGAGTACGAGTGGCGGGCCCGAGGTGAAGAGCACATGTGGACGCCAGATGCCATCGCGAAGCTGCAACACAGCACACGCGCCAACAACTGGAGCACCTATAAAGAGTACGCGCAAATCATCAACGATCAGACGCGTCGCCACATGACTTTGCGGGGGCTGTTTGAGTTCAAGGTTGATCCGTCTAAAGCCATTGCAGTTGATGAAGTGGAGCCTGCGACTGAAATCGTCAAACGCTTCGCGACTGGCGCGATGTCTCTGGGCTCGATTTCAACCGAGGCTCATGCCACTCTGGCTGTCGCGATGAACCGCATCGGCGGCAAGAGCAACACCGGCGAAGGCGGAGAAGATCCCGCACGCTATCGCAAGGAATTGAAAGGCATCCCAATCAAGACAGGCGAAACGTTCGCTTCGATATTGGGAGAAAGCCGCATTGCGAAAGACATCCCCTTGCAGGACGGGGACAGTTTGCGGTCGCGCATCAAGCAAGTGGCTTCTGGTCGCTTTGGTGTGACAGCAGAATATCTTTCCAGTGCGGATCAAATTCAGATCAAGATGGCGCAGGGCGCAAAGCCTGGCGAGGGTGGTCAGCTGCCGGGCGGCAAAGTCAGTGAATACATCGGCGAGCTGCGGTATTCAGTGCCCGGCGTGGGGCTGATTTCTCCACCGCCGCACCATGACATTTATTCGATTGAGGATTTGGCTCAATTGATCCATGACCTCAAGAACGTGAACAGCCGTGCAGATATTTCGGTCAAGCTGGTTTCAGAAATTGGTGTCGGGACCATCGCGGCAGGTGTCACCAAGGCTAAGGCTGATCACATTGTGATTGCTGGCCATGACGGCGGCACAGGCGCTTCTCCGCTGAGTTCCATCAAGCACGCAGGTTCTCCTTGGGAGATCGGTTTGGCCGAGACGCAGCAGACCTTGGTCATGAACAGGCTGCGTGGCCGTGTCCGTCTGCAGGCTGATGGTCAAATGAAGACTGGCCGTGACGTGGTGATTGGTGCCTTGCTGGGAGCGGATGAGTTTGGTTTTGCCACTGCGCCTCTGGTTGTGGAAGGCTGCATCATGATGCGCAAATGCCACTTGAATACCTGCCCTGTCGGCGTCGCGACGCAAGACCCTGAATTGCGCAAAAAATTCACGGGGCAACCTGAACATGTGGTGAACTACTTCTTCTTCATTGCCGAAGAGGTGCGTCAAATCATGGCGCAGCTGGGTATTCGCCATTTCGACGAGCTGATTGGCCGAGCTGACTTACTGGACACCCGAAAGGGCGTCGATCATTGGAAGGCCAAAGGATTGGACTTCTCACGCTTGTTCTATCAGCCCCCTATGCCCGCCGAGGTTTCGCGCTACCACACCGAAGCGCAAGACCATGGCCTGGAAAAAGCGCTGGATCAGCGACTGATCGAAAAGTCCCGCGCTGCTCTAGACAAGGGTGAAAAAGTCAAATTCATGGACCAGGCGCGAAACGTCAACCGAACCGTTGGCGCGATGCTGTCTGGCGAGCTTGTTCGACTGCGCCCCGAAGGCCTGCCTGATGACACCTTGCACATCCAGCTCGAGGGTACTGGTGGGCAGTCGTTTGGCGCATTCTTGGCCAATGGCATCACCCTGAGTTTGGTCGGCGAGGCCAATGACTACACCGGCAAGGGCCTGAGTGGCGGGCGCATCATCGTACGGCCAAGCTTGGACTTCCGAGGAGATGCTGCGAACAACATCATCGTGGGCAACACGGTCCTCTACGGCGCAACCCGTGGTGAGGCTTACTTCAGCGGGGTAGCGGGTGAGCGCTTTGCAGTTCGACTGTCCGGAGCACAAGCTGTCGTCGAAGGCACAGGCGATCACGGCTGCGAATACATGACCGGCGGTACTGTGGCGGTATTGGGCGTCACAGGTCGCAATTTCGCGGCGGGTATGAGTGGTGGTGTTGCCTATGTTTACGACGAAGATGGCACATTCCACCAGCGTTGTAACCAAGCGATGGTGGCCTTAGATCCGGTACTCAAAGAATCCGAGCAAAAGGCGCAGATGGATGTGGCCGTTTGGCACCGCGGTCAAAGCGATGAGGCTCAACTGAAGAAAATGATCAGTGAGCATTTGCGTTTGACGGGCTCCAAGCGTGCACGCGACCTGCTGGATCATTGGGATCAAGCACGCGCCAAATTTATCAAGGTCTTTCCCCATGAGTACAAGCGTGCTTTGGGTGAAATGCAGGGCAAGCCAACCGCAGCGGCCACCGATAAACAATCTGCGAAGGCATCAGCCTAAGCCTCAGAGGAATTGATCATGGGAAAAGCGACTGGATTCATTGAGTTTGAGCGCATCGAAGAGGGTTACGAAGA
>JBEAPX010000151.1:0-14894 GCA_041164205.1 Pseudomonadota bacterium | reverse complement strand
ATCTCTTGCTCGTCTAAGAAAGAGGTTTCGATATCAATCTGGGTGAATTCGGGCTGGCGATCGGCACGCAAGTCTTCATCTCTGAAACATTTGGTGATTTGGTAGTAACGGTCATAGCCAGCCACCATCAACAGCTGCTTGAACAGCTGGGGCGATTGCGGCAAAGCAAAGAAATGGCCATCATGCACGCGGCTAGGCACCAAATAATCGCGCGCGCCTTCTGGCGTGCTTTTCGTGAGCATGGGCGTCTCGATGTCGACAAACCCATTTGCGTCCAAAAAAGTGCGAATCGCCATAGCCACGCGGTAGCGCAGCATGAGGTTCTTTTGCATCGCAGGACGGCGCAAGTCCAGCACGCGATGGGTCAAGCGAGTGGTCTCCGACAGGTTGTCGTCGTCGAGCATGAATGGCGGTGTGACCGAAGCGTTCAAGACGTTGAGCTCATGACACAGCACTTCAATTTTCCCGCTAGCGATATTGTCATTGGTCGTGCCTTCCGGACGCGCACGCACCAAGCCTTTGATCTGAACGCAGAATTCATTGCGCAAGTTTTCAGCGGTCGCAAACATCTCTGGGCGGTCAGGGTCACAAACCACCTGAACGTAGCCTTCGCGGTCACGCAAATCGACAAAGATCACGCCACCATGGTCGCGGCGGCGGTTAACCCAGCCACACAAAGTGACCTCTTGACCCATTAGGGCTTCGGTCACGTGACCACAATAATTGCTTCGCATTGCCATATCGGTACTTTCTAGGTTCAGCTCAAACCCGTGGTTCGAGAGGTAACGGTTGTTGATTGCGGTGTCGCTTGGTACTGGTCGCAGGATCGACCACCCCCATCGATACCACATAGGTCAGAGCCTCATCCACACTGAGGTCGAGGGACTTGCATTCATCTTTGCGCACGAACACCATGTAACCGCTGGTTGGGTTGGGTGTTGTGGGCACATAAACGCACAAAAATTCGTCTTGAGGCGCGGCCTCCCGTGCAGCCAAGCTCGGTTTGGCTGTCACAAAAGCCACTGTCCACATCCCGGGGCGAGGCCACTGCACCAACACGGCCTCTCTAAACGCATTGCCCTTGTCTGAAAACAGGGTGTCGGACACCTGTTTGACCGACGAGTAAATCGAGCGCACCACTGGGATGCGGCCCAGCAGGCCATCCCACCAACCCAGCAGCTTGTTTCCGATGAAGTTCGAGGCCAACGCGCCGATCAGCAACACCACCACCAGGGCAAAAATCACGCCCAAACCAGGGATTTGCATCCCCAGCCAATACACGGGACGCCAGTGTTCAGGCAGGATAGACAGGGTCAAGTCGAGTGTGGAAACCACCCAATTGAGCACCCAGAACGTGATGCCCAACGGGACGAGCACCAACAACCCAGACAAAAACCACTTGCGCAATGCCGCCACGATCGATCCTTGAATCACGCGTCAGACGCGCCGGTGGACGAGCTCTCGGTCGAAGTCGAACTGGCGGCAGAGCCGCCTTTGAAATCTGTTTGATACCAGCCAGATCCCTTCAGTTGAAATCCAGCGGCGGTGACTTGCTTCGCAAAGGCCTCTTTTGCACAAACAGGGCAGGTGCTCAATGGCGCATCTGACAGCTTTTGCAATACATCTTTGGTGTGACCACACGCGGTACACCGGTACGCATAAATGGGCATAGAAACTTCTCGACTGAGGAAGACGAAGACTGCGGCACACGAATGAACGGCGCCGCGCACAAAACCCTTAATTATAGGCGTGCCGCCTACTTTCAAGGCGGTGTCTCCAGGAATGCGATGGTGGCGTGAGTTTCAGCCCCAATAGCCCAAGAAAAAGCCCAACTGCACCACCACCAGCCCAAGCAACACGCCGCCGGTTGCCAACGCGGCTCGGGTCAAAATGCGGTTGGTGCGTTGCTGCGCAGCCAGCAGCCTCGCCATTTGCTCTCTCTCGCCGTCTCGATCTCGCTGCAAAAAGTCTGCGACCAAACGCGGCAGCGCAGGCAACCACTTGATCAAATGAGGACTTTCCTGCTTGAGTTGCTCCAGCAGCTTCTTGGGCCCCAACTGCTCAGCCATCCAGGATTCCAAGAACGGCTTTGCGGTTGACCACAAGTCGAGGTCTGGGTCGAGGTCTCGTCCCAAACCCTCAATATTCAGCAGTGTCTTTTGCAACAGCACCAATTGCGGCTGTATCTCGACATGGAAGCGACGCGAAGCCTGGAACAAGCGCATCAGCACCATCCCCAGTGAAATTTCTTTCAGCGGCCGGTCGAAGTATGGCTCGCAGACGGCGCGAATAGCGCCTTCGAGCTCATCCACTCTCGTGTCCTTGGGTACCCAACCGCTCTCCACGTGCAGTTCAGCGACCCGCTTGTAGTCACGGCGGAAAAATGCGGCGAAATTTTGAGCCAAATAATCCTTGTCACTCGGCGTCAGGGTACCAACGATGCCAAAATCAAGCGAAATGTAACGCCCGAAAGTCTCTGGCGCCACTGACACCTGGATATTGCCTGGGTGCATATCCGCATGAAAGAACCCATCGCGAAAGACCTGGGTAAAAAACAAAGTCACGCCGTCTTTGGCCAACTGCGGAATATCCACCCCAGCATCCCTGAGCGCTTGCACTCGGCTGATGGGTAGGCCGTGCATTCTCTCCATGACCAGCACATTGTCCCGGCACCAATTCCAGTGCATCTCAGGGATCATGACCAACCCCAGCGACTGCATATTTCGGCGCAACTGGGCGGCATTGGATGCCTCTTTGATGAGGTCGAGCTCGTCGTGCAGGTACTTGTCAAACTCGGCCACAACCTCTCGAGGCTTCAATCGCCGACCGTCCTCGGACAGGCGCTGCACCCATGACGCCATGGTCCGCATGAGGCTCAAGTCTTTTTCAATGACCTCCAGCATCCCGGGCCGCAGTACCTTGACCGCAACCTCGCGTCCGTCGTGCAACACCGCAAAGTGAACCTGCGCAATGCTTGCGCTGGCCACAGGCACTCGATCAAACGAACTGAAGACCTCATCGATGGTCGAATCCAACGCCGCCTCAATGGTCTTCACCGCCAGCTCACTCGAGAACGGCGGCACTCTGTCTTGCAATTTGGCAAGCTCGAGAGCCAGATCCTCTGGCAACAAATCTCGCCGCGTGGACAAGACTTGACCAAACTTCACGAAAATGGGACCCAACGCCTCCAAGGCCATTCGAATGCGCTCACCGCGCGTGGTCTGCCATTGGCGACCGAGCCGCAGCACACGCCCCACCACGCGTGCCCAACGGGTTGGAATGCTGCTGAACAGCAGATCATCCAGCCCATAGCGCCAAAGCGTCCAGAGAATGTAGGCGCCTCGGCCCCAATGTTTCATGAAGCTTGCACTCCCGCGCGCACCACAAAGGCACGCAGCGCATCCAGAGTGCGGCGCGCGGTGTCGATGATCAGGGTCGCTGAGGCATTGCCCATGATCCGCGCCAGATCGTCCTCCACATCCCAACGCACGTGCTCGCGCAGCCAACCAATTTCAGCGGCCAACATGACATCCCCATACAAGTGAACGTCCGGCTGATCGCCTGACGCCAACGATTGAGCGACTTCAGACCAACGGTCAGATGTGAGCTCTAAAGAGAGGTCAGGGTTGGGTTGCTGGGCAACACATTCGAGCAAGCCCACCGCAGTGATTCGCAAACAAGCCTCGATCGGCTTGAGCTGGAGCCGTATGGTTTTTTGCGAATGGCGGGCCAATCGCTGCATCGCCTCTGGCTCGGCTTGCAGCACGTGATTCAGCAGCAGGACCACTCGGTTGTGAATCTCTTGCTCTAACCACTGGGGTGGTTTGAATCGCATGGCGGCTTGTTGCGCCACGTCCAGCACGGCCCAGGGCAAGCCGCCCGCGGTTGGGGCATGTTCAAAAAGGTGAGAGGTGGCTTGTTTCATCAATGGAACCGCAACAGGAGAGTGGCGCAATAAGGATCAGATTCAGCCATTATCCCAGTGCTTGAACACCGGCGACCACCCAACCACCGCGTTGCTTGGATTTGATAATGTTCCACACTTCACGGAAAGGCGTCGCGTCCTGACGAGGGTCTTCCTTGATCATGCCGCTGAATTCGACACTGGCCATGTACTCCTCAGGCAACTCCTCAATCCCCAACAAATTGGCGTCCAAGGAAACCACCTCGGTCACGTTAGGCTGCCCTTGCGACGCGGCATCGCGCTCAATCAATTGCTGCTGAATTTCACGCAGCATATCGTCCGTCATCAGCGCCTTGAGTTGCGCGATATCCGCGGCATCCCACGCCGCTTGCAATTGGATGAAATTGCTCTTGCACGCACGCAAAAATCCTTCGGAATCAAAACCATCCGGTACGCCCCAAGACTGAGCCCCACTCAAACTGTTGGCGCGAGCCCCCTGTCCAATGGCCGAGCCAATCATCGAGCCTTGCGATGAGGCAGACGCTGGCGTGCTGTCAAACGCGGCGGTGGGCTGCTCCCAAGGACGGGCAGAGGCATCGTTGCCCACGTTTTGCGGGTTGTAGGCGCGCGCCGTAACAGGTGTGCCAGCGGTCGCCGTGGCGTACTGTGGCGCACGAGCGCCTCCCATCAGTCGACGCCACAAAAAGAGCCCGCCGAAGACCAAAAGTGCGATCAACAGAATTTGGCCAAACTCCGCGCCCAATCCCAGACTTGAGGCCAACCAAGCCAGCCCCAAACCCGCAGCCAAACCACCCAACATGCCACCCCAACGGGAGCGAGGTGACTGTGCAGCGGCAGGACTACCAGCGGCATTTTGCTTGCTGGGATTGGCGGCATTGGTGGTGGTGTTTTGCGTAGGCGCCGGCTTAGCGGGCGCTTGGTACCGGTTGGTCACATTACCTGAGCTTCTGCCAAATGACATACCGCCACCAATGCGCTTGGCCAAGGCCTCTTGAGTCGAAAGCACCATCATGGCCAAGCTAAAAATCACCAACATTTTTTTCATCGAATCACACTCCGTCTGCCTACTTATTTGATACCCACGTGCAACGCAACGACGCCTGCCGTCATGTTGTGCACGTCAACGTGCTTGAACCCTGCTTCTTTCATCATGGTTTTCAGCGCTTCTTGGTCAGGGTGCATCCGTATGGACTCCGCCAAGTACCTATAACTATCCGCGTCATTGGCTACCCATCTACCCAATAGGGGCAATACCTTGAACGAATACCAATCGTATGCCTTCGCCAAAGGGGGCGCGACTTTGGAAAACTCAAGCACCAACAGCTTGCCTCCGGGCTTCAGCACACGACGCATTTCAGCCAACGCCGCATCCTTGTGCGTCATGTTGCGCAACCCGAATGCCACACTCACCCGATCGAACTGTTCATCGTTGAAAGGCAAATGCTCGGCATCACACACCGCAGTTGGGAGCACCACGCCCAAATCCAGCAAGCGATCACGCCCTTCGCTGAGCATGGACTGGTTGATGTCGGTGTGGACCACTGTGCCAGTCGGCCCAACGTCCTTGGCGAACCCAATCGATAAATCACCGGTGCCTCCAGCGATGTCAAGCACCTGGTGTCCGGGTTGCGCATTGGCCACCATCAGGGTGTATCGCTTCCAGAGGCGGTGCATCCCGGCAGACATCAAGTCATTCATGACGTCGTACTTAGAGGCCACGTTGTCGAACACTTGGCGAACTTTCTGCGCCTTGACCGACTCATCGACGGTCTCAAATCCAAAGTGGGTTTTGCTCATAGCTGAATCTTATTGCAATAGCGCTGCGCGCTTAGGAACCACAGGCTGAACCAGTCATGGCGCCACCAGTCATGGGGTCGTCTCTGCGCTTGCCAGCTTGACTCAACTGGGTCTCGTACCGCGACCAAAACTCGTCCGTGTGGCGACCCAAACGCTGAAGGAGGGCCCAGGTGAACAGGCCACTGTTGTGTCCATCGCTAAAAGTCGGCTGCAAAGCGTACTGCCCAACAGGCTCGATCGCGACGATGCGAACCTCTCGCTTGCCTGTTTGCACGGTCTCCTGGCCTGGACCATGGCCTTGTACCTCAGCCGAGGGCGAAAACACCCGCATCAGCTCAACCGGAATGTGCAAAGACTCGCCGTTGGCATACACGAGTTCGAGCTGGTTGCTCGATTGGTGTAGCGTCAATTCGATTGGGATTGCGGCATCAGTCATCACATCAACTCGAAAAAGCAGCCCGCAAGGCCTGAGGCAGGTCAAGCGCACGACGCGTCCACTCGGCCTTCTCGGCATCGCTTGGCGTGCGTTGAGCGGTGGACCAAATCGACCCCGGGAAATGGGTGTCGGACTCAAATCGGGCGACCACGTGCCAATGCACGTGTGGCACCACGTTGCCCAGCGAGGCGACATTGATCTTGGTCGGCTTCATCACTGTTCTCACCACTTGCTCCACGCGCCACACCACATCCATGAAGTGGTCTCGCTGGTCAGCTGGCAAATCGGACATTTCTTTCACGTGTTCTTGGGCAATCACGCGCACAAAACCCGGGTAATCTGGCTCTTCGGGCAACACCACTCGACAGCACGCGTCTTGCCAAACCATCAGGCCGCCAGTCTGCTCGCAGAGCACGCAACTCATACCAAGACCCGCTCAATGCCGCCGTCGTTGGCCTTGGCGACGAAATCCTCCATCCAACTGTCGCCAAGAATGTGCTTGGCCATTTCAACCACGATGTAATCTGCTTCAAGCAAACCGTTGGACAAATCATCGCCGTAGCGGCTCAGGCCTTGGAGGCAACTGGGGCAGCTGGTCAGAATTTTTGTGACACCCGGCTGGGCCGCTGGCACGCCTTGCTCAGCCATGACCTTTTGCAATTGAGCAGACTCTTGCCGCAGCTGCTCCTCTTTGCGAAACCGCACCTGGGTCGAAATATCCGGTCGAGTCACCCCCAAAGTCCCCGACTCGCCACAACACCGCTCGCTTTGCACCACCGCGTCGCCAAGCAAGGCCTTCACCGTCTTTAATGGCGCTTGCTGCTTCATGGGGCTATGGCAAGGGTCATGGAACAAGTACCCATCTTGGCCTTGCAACGTGATGCCCTTTTCCAGCAAATACTCGTGAATATCGATGATGCGACACCCCGGGAAAATCTTGTCGAACTCGTACCCTTGCAACTGATCAAAGCAAGTGCCGCAGCTGACCACCACGGTCTTGATGTCAAGATAATTCAGCGTGTTCGCGACCCGGTGGAACAACACCCTGTTGTCTGTGATCATTTGCTCGGCCTTGTCAAACTGGCCACTGCCACGCTGGGGATAGCCACAACACAAGTAGCCCGGCGGCAGAACCGTTTGAACCCCTGCGTGCCACAGCATCGCCTGGGTGGCTAAGCCGACCTGACTGAACAAACGCTCGGAGCCACACCCAGGGAAATAAAACACCGCCTCTGTTTCGGCATCGGTCGCCTTCGGGTTGCGGATGATCGGCACGTATTCACTGTTTTCGATGTCCAAGAGCGCGCGCGCAGTTTTCTTGGGGAGCCCCCCAGGCAACTTCTTATTGATGAAGTGAATCACCTGCTCTTTGATCGGCGCAGGCCCCACCGAAGAAGGGGGGGCAGCCGTCTGACGCTTGGCCAATACAGACAAACTCTTGTTCGCCCAGCGTTGCATTTTGAAACCCACATCCACCATGGCGGAGCGCATGAATTTGATGGTGTCCGGGTTGGTAGCATTCAACATCAGCATCGCCGCCGCGTTGCCCGGACGCCATGTCTTTTGCCCCATTTTGCGCAGCAAGTTGCGCATATTCATTGACACATCGCCAAAGTCGATGTTCACCGGACAAGGTGCCAAGCAGCGGTGGCACACCGTGCAATGGTCCGCCACGTCTTCAAACTCTTCCCAGTGGGCGATAGAGATGCCCCGGCGGGTTTGCTCCTCGTACAAAAAGGCTTCTACCAAAAGAGAAGTGGCCAAAATTTTATTGCGCGGGCTGTACAACAAATTCGCACGGGGCACGTGGGTACTGCAATCCGGTTTGCACTTTCCGCAACGCAAACAGTTCTTCACACTGTCTGCAATGGCACCGATGTCAGACTGCTGCATGATGATGGACTCGTGCCCCATCAAACCAAAGCTTGGCGTGTAGGCCGCCGTCAAATCACTGGCAAAGATGGCCTCATCGGGTTGACCCAGTTGGCTGTGTTGGCGCAACAGCTTGCCTCGATTGAAGTGCCCTTTGGGGTCGACCTTGGATTTGTATTCGGCAAATGGCGCCAACTCTTCATCGCTGAGGAATTGAAGCTTGGTGATCCCAATGCCGTGCTCGCCCGAAATCACGCCATCCAGGCGACGAGCGAGCTCCATGATGCGACCGACGGCTTCGTGTGCGGTCTGCAACATGTTGTAGTCGTCGCTGTTGACGGGAATATTGGTGTGCACATTGCCATCCCCGGCGTGCATATGCAGGGCCACCCACACCCGGCCTTTGAGGACGGTTTGATGGATCCGATCAAAGGCCTCCAAAATCGACGCAAACGCCGCACCCGAAAACACATCATGCAGTGGCTGACGCACTTGGGTTTTCCAGCTGGCGCGCAGGCTGTGGTCCTGCAAACCAGGGAAATGCTGTTCAAAGTTGTGCGCCCACGTCTGCCACTGGGCACGAACTGAGCGGATGATTTCCAGCCCCTGTGTGACCCGATCCTCCAGCCATTCTTGGTGATCCAAGTCCGGAAGTTCGCCACGCGTCTCGACCTGCAAAGCACCCCCACGCAAGTAGGCCTCTAACTCGTCCAGTAGCGTGAGCTTGTTGCGCAAAGACAAGTCAATGTTGATCCGCTCGATGCCCTCGGTGTACTCGCCCATCCGCTCCAACGGAATGACCACATCCTCATTGATTTTGAACGCGTTGGTGTGCTTGGAGATGGCGGCCGTGCGTTTGCGGTCCAACCAAAACTTTTTGCGTGCGGCTTCAGAAATGGCCACAAACCCTTCGCCGTGGCGCGTATTGGCCATGCGAACCACCTCAGAGGTCGCCGCCGCAACAGCATCGGCGTCGTCACCGACGATGTCGCCGATCAGCACCATCTTGGGCAGTGCGCCGCCACCACGCTTGCTCTTGGTTGCGTAACCCACAGCCTTGAGGTAGCGGTCATCCAAGTGCTCAAGCCCGGCCAGCATCGTGCCACTGCGCTGCTGCTCCGCGAACATAAACGCCTTGATCTCCACAATGCTTGGAACCGCATCTTTGGGGTTACCAAAAAACTCAAGGCACACCGTACGCGTGTGCTCTGGCATACGATGAACAATCCAACGCGCACTGGTGATCAGGCCATCGCAACCCTCTTTTTGAACGCCGGGCAACCCAGCCAGAAATTTATCGGTGACGTCTTTGCCAAGGCCGGCCTTTCGGAATGCCTTGCCCTCAATCCGCAGCGTTTCCTCCCGAATGGGGGTTTTGCCATCTGCCTTGAAGTATTTCAACGCAAACGTGGCCATGGGCGCATCATGAATCTTGCCCAAGTTGTGGTCCATGCGAGTGACTTCCAGCCACTCTGCATTCGGGGTCACCATGCGCCAGCTGACTAAATTGTCTAAAGCCGTGCCCCACATGACCGCCTTTTTGCCGCCCGCATTCATCGCGATGTTGCCGCCGACGCAGCTCGCCTCTGCCGACGTTGGGTCAACCGCAAACACAAAACCTGCCGCCTCCGCAGTGTTGGCGACACGCTGCGTCACTACCCCAGCTTCGGTCCAAACCGTCGGCACGGACTGGGTGACCCCAGGTAGCTGAACCATCTCCACCCCACTCATGGCCTCGAGCTTTTCGGTGTTGATCACAACCGACTTCCAGGTCAATGGAATCGCTCCACCGGTGTAACCGGTGCCACCCCCGCGAGGGATGATGGTGAGACCCAGCTCAATGCTGGCTTTGACCAAGGCGGCCATTTCCGCCTCGGTGTCAGGTGTCAACACCACAAAGGGATACTCCACGCGCCAGTCCGTGGCGTCTGTGACGTGAGAGACACGCGACAAACCATCAAACTTGATGTTGTCTTTGCGTGTGTGACGGCCCAGCACCCGCTTGGCTTTGTGCCGCAATTTCGCCAGCGCATTGAACTGGTCATCAAAGCGTTGGATCAAGGCGCTGGCCGCAGCCGATAGCTCTGCCACCAAAGCATCGCGCTGGGCGTCTTCGTTGGGCGTTCGGCGCTTGTCGATTTCCGACATACGGTGCTGCAGCGCTTGCACCAGCATGGCTCGCCGTTTGGGGTTTTTGATGAGGTCGTCTTGCAAAAACGGGTTGCGTTGCACGACCCAGATGTCACCCAAAACCTCGTAGAGCATTCGAGCGGAACGCCCCGTGCGTCGCTCTTGCCGCAATTGGTCAAGCACCGCCCAAGCACGCTCGCCCAACAACCGAATCACAATTTCACGGTCGGACAGTGATGTGTAGTTGTAGGGTATCTCTCGTAGGCGAGGAACAGCGTGTTCGGCGGCGGCTAACAATTCGGGCGGCAACGGTGCGTTCATGAACTACTCTAAGTGGCTGGGGCCCAAGACCCCAAAGCACCAATTATCGCAGTGCAGCAGAGACCCTTTTCAGAGACGTGATTACGGTGCCACAGGGCGCGGAGCATCCGAAAAACACACCCGACGGGCTACCGGCGCGCCCAACGCCAAGACAGGCTGCCGTTGACCAAGACCAAGGCCGCGTAGGTCAGCATCGCGCCGTCTCGCTCCAGCCACCACAAGCCGGCGACCAACACAGCGACCCCGGCGGCAAACAAGCCTGCCCACATTCTGATCCAGCCTGGCGTGCGAATACCCCTGATGCGCAGCGTCAAAGCCATGATTGCTGCCAAACCAGCCGCCGGGAGCACAAAATTCAAAAGATGCCAAATCAGCGCCATGGTTTGCATAGGTTGGATTCCCAAGATGAGCGTGAAACGAGAGTGTCGCACGCGCAAGACGGCAAAATTTTATAATTCGGCAATGTCAGTCTGGGCCCTTGGAATCAACCACGAAACCGCACCATTGGATTTGCGGGGACGTTTTGCATTCGCGATTGACCAAGTTCCCCCCACCTTGCAGCAGCTCAAGGCCAGCCTTCGCCGCCCGACAGAGGTCGCGCTGCTGTCCACCTGCAACCGCACAGAGATCTACTGCGCTGCCGAGCAAGCCGCCGTGGAGGCCACGCTTGATTGGCTTGCACAAACCGGCGGTGTGAGCTCACACACCCTGACCCAGCACGCCTATATGCTGACCGACGAGCAAGTCGCTCGCCACGCATTCAGAGTCGCCAGTGGTCTGGACTCGATGGTGCTGGGCGAGCCACAAATCTTGGGGCAGCTCAAAGACGCGGTGCGCGCTGCCCAAGACGCTGGGGCGCTGGGCACCACTTTGCATCAAATGTTTCAGCGCAGCTTTGCGGTTGCCAAAGAGGTGCGCACCACCACAGAGATTGGGGCGCACTCCATCAGCATGAGCGCTGCTGCGGTGCGTTTGGCAGGGCAACTCTTCGAGAGCCTGAACGACATCCACGTGCTGTTTGTCGGCGCCGGCGAGATGATCGAACTCGCGTCGGCCCATTTCAGCGCCAAACAACCTAAAAGCATGGCCATCGCCAACCGCTCGATCGAGCGGGGTGAGAAATTGGCACAGCAAATTGGTGCAAAAACGCTGCGGCTGGCTGAAATTCCAGACCACTTGCACGAATATGACGCGGTGATCTCGTGCACAGCCAGCACCCTGCCAATCATTGGCTTGGGCGCCGTAGAGCGCGCCCTTAAAAAGCGCAAACATCGCCCCATGTTCATGGTCGACTTGGCCGTTCCGCGTGACATCGAGCCTGAGGTGAAAGACCTATCGGATGTGTTTTTGTACACCGTAGATGACTTGGCCCAAGTGGTGAAGTCGGGAAAGGACCAGCGCCAGGCGGCGGTCGTGCAGGCCGAGGCCATCATTGACGCGGGCGTGCGCCAATTCATGAACTGGATGGGGCAGCGTCACAGCGTACCCCTGATTCAACACTTGCATATGCAAACCGCGCAATGGCAAGCCATCGAATTGGAGAAGGCGCAGAGGCGTCTGTCCAAAGGCGAACCTGTCGATCAGGTGATGCAGCAATTGGCCCAGGGCCTGACCCAAAAGCTGCTGCACCCCGCTTTGTCTGCACTGCACAAGGGCGACCCGGCCCAGCGCGAGCAAACCGCCTTGACATTGGCGCAACTGTTTGACGCGCCCCGACGCGAGCCCGGCGAAATTTAGCGAGTCTGAGTTTCAGTGCTGGAGCGAAACCAGCACGACCACCCACCGCCGCTCCTCCGTTTGCCATTTTTGCTCGCCCCCATGAAACCTTTCGTCAAAGCCACGCTAGAACGCCAAGCCCTGAGGCTCCAGGAACTGGATGCCCAACTCAGCGACGAACACGTCACAGCCGACCTGGATCGCTACCGCAGGCTGTCTAAAGAACACGCCGAGCTCAGCGAAATCATTGCGCTATACCAACAATATTTGCAACGTCAACGCGATTTGCAAGAGGCTCAAAGCTGGGCGAATGATCCTGAAATGGCGGAAATGGCGCAAGAGGAACAGGTGCAGGCTGAGCTGGACATGGCCCAGTTGAACGAAGCAATCCAACACCTGTTGCTTCCCAAGGACCCCGACGACAGTCGCAACGCCTACGTCGAAATTCGGGCCGGAACGGGGGGAGATGAATCGGCCTTGTTTGCTGGTGATTTGCTCCGGATGTACACGCGCTATTGCGAAAACGTCGGCCTCAGGGTCGAAAGCATGAGCGAGTCTGCGAGCGAGCTCGGCGGTTACAAAGAAGTCGTGATTCGCGTCTCTGGCGATCAAGCCTACGGTCGATTGCGATTTGAATCGGGCGGCCACCGGGTGCAGCGCGTCCCCGCCACTGAAGCGCAGGGACGCATCCATACCAGCGCGTGCACAGTCGCCGTGATGCCAGAACCCGACGAGACCGCAGCGGTCGAAATCAACCCTGCGGATTTGCGCATCGACACCTACCGCGCCAGTGGCGCAGGTGGCCAGCACGTGAACAAGACAGACTCTGCCGTGCGCATCACCCACTTACCCACTGGCATCGTCGCTGAATGCCAGGACGATCGCTCTCAGCATCGCAACCGCGCCAAAGCCATGCAAGTGTTGGTGGCTCGCATCCAAGAGCGCGACCGCCTGGCCCGCGAATCAAGCGAAGCCGCCACGCGCAAGGGTTTGATTGGCAGTGGCGACCGAAGTGACCGGATTCGCACCTACAACTTTCCTCAAGGCCGCCTGACTGACCACCGCATCAACCTCACTCTGTATAAATTGGCCGCCGTGATGGAGGGCTCCTTGCACGAAGTCATCCACCAATTGCAATTGGCACGTGGCACCGAGTTGCTCGCGGAGCTGGAGCAACAGGCTTGAGCACCCCACCCAGCACCGCCATACCCATCAAACAAGCGATCGAGCAGGCGCAGGCCGCAGGCATGGAGCGCTTGGATGCGCAGCTATTGATGCTCCATGCGTTGGGCCGCCCGCATGACCGCGCCTGGCTGTGGGCGCATGATTTGGAGGCTGTGCCAGAACAAGCATGGCCGCGCTGGTTGGACTTGTGTCAGCGTTGCCAAAGTGGTCAGCCTGTGGCTTATCTGGTTGGCGAAAAAGAGTTTTTTGGCCTGTCTTTGCGTGTCGACGCCAGGGTGCTGATTCCCCGGCCCGATACCGAGACCCTCGTCCAGTGGGCGCTGGACCTATGGCCCCAAGAGGCCAATGCCAACGTCGTCGACCTAGGAACTGGGAGCGGCGCCATTGCGTTGGCGCTCAAGCACCACGCGCCCTACCCCGCCCACATTCACGGCGTCGACCTTAGCCAAGATGCCATCGATGTGGCTCAAGACAATGCACACCGCCTGGGATTGGCGGTGACGTGGCATCAGGGCAGGTGGTGGCAGGCAACGGGTGAGACGCCATTCGACTTAGCGGTGAGCAACCCACCCTACATCCCAGCCCAAGACCCGCATCTCCATGCGTTGCGTTCGGAACCCTTGGGGGCACTGACCTCGGGAATCGACGGTTTAGACGATATCCGAGAGATCATTGAGGGTGCCAAGGTGCACCTGAAACCCGGCGCTTGGTTGCTGCTCGAGCATGGTTACGACCAATCTCAAGCGGTGGCCGAACTGTTCAAAGACGCTGGATTTGAATCGACGGATCACCGCGAAGACCTTGCCGGCCATGTGCGCTGCACAGGCGGGCAAAATCCAATGCGCTAAAGGCTGGATAATCTCGCCATTGACCTATTTTTTTGGGAGCATCTCATGGACAACATTCAACAAGACATTGACCAACTCGTGAAATCCCACGGCATCGTGCTGTTCATGAAAGGGTCGGCCAGTTTTCCGATGTGCGGATTCTCAGGTCGTGCCATTCAAATTCTCAAGGCCTGCGGCGTCGACACCAAAACCCTGAAAACGATCAACGTCTTAGAAGACGACGCCATCCGCCAAGGCATCAAAGAGTACAGCCAATGGCCAACCATCCCTCAGCTGTACGTCAAAGGTGAGTTTGTCGGCGGCTCTGACATCATGATGGAAATGTATGAATCAGGCGAACTGCAACAAGTCATCAATGGGTGATCGGGCCGCCTGAGACTTAGTCCACCGTGGACGCAAAAAAACCGCCCTGAGGCGGTTTTTTTTGGTGCGTTGGCAGCGTTTAGGCTTGCAGACGCGCCATCACGTGCGAGAACACCTCCGATACAGCCACTTTCGTGGCGGCATCGTCGCGACGGTGTTGGTATTCCACTTGGCCCTCTTTCAACGCCTTGTCACCGATGGTGATGCGATGGGGGACCCCGATCAACTCCCAATCCGCGAACATGGCGCCAGGTCGCTCGCCGCGATCATCCAACATCACATCCACGCCCGCGTCTTTCAG
>JBEAPX010000150.1:0-41913 GCA_041164205.1 Pseudomonadota bacterium | reverse complement strand
CGCAATGCGATCGAGGCCTTCAACCCTGCATCCTTTGTGCGGGACTGCGCCGCGAGCAACTGAGCTTTGGCTTGGCTCCATTGCCCTGCATCAGCCAAAGCCTTGGCTGCCATGAGCAGCCCCTGCTCTGCGAGGGCGGTACCGGGGACATTGGCGTCCATATCCGACACGATCCTCAGGACCTTGTCGGTGTCTTTGGCTTGCACCGCCAGCTCGAGCTCGCCAAAAAGCGTAGCGGCCTTGTTGGCTTTGTCGCGTTGCCAGTACTGCCAGCCATTCCAGCCAGCGTAGGCGGCCAGGACCACGATCAAAAGCCATGAGATGGGATTGCCCCACTTTGCCCAAAACGCCTTCAGTTGGTCGAGTTGTTCTTGTTCTTCGAGGTCTAAATGTTGGGTTGCCATCGTGAATCTAGCTTGCGTTGTTTAATGGTGAATTGTAGGTCCTGGGGCGCTTTGCCCTAGCTTTGGCTTTGCCACCAGCTCGTCAGGTCGGAGAGAGCGATGGTCACCTGGTTCGCCCCGCCTGCCTCCGTGGAACGCAGATCCTTCACGGTCACCGTGTTCTGAGTGAGCTCTTCATCTCCAAACACCAGCGCCCAGCGCGCGCCACTGCCATTGGCCTTTTTGAATTGCGACTTCATGCTGCCCTGCCCCTCCCCCGCCGTGGCGTGCAATTGAATGCGAGCGCCAGCGTGGCGCAAAGTGCGACAAGCCAGCGCGACTGCGCCTGAGTGTTCGAGGTTGGGAACAATCGCGTAACAGTCGGGTGCTGCAGGTGCTGGCAAACGCTCCTGGGTCTTGAGCAACTCCAGCAGCCGCTCCATGCCCAGCGCCCAACCGACGGCCGGCGTGGCCTTGCCACCCACTTGTTCAAACAATCCGTCATAGCGACCCCCTGCGCACACCGTGCCTTGGGCGCCCAACTCTGTGGTCACAAACTCGAACACACTCAAGTTGTAATAATCCATGCCGCGCACCAAGCGAGGATTGATGGTGTAGCGGATGCCATTGGCGTCCAAGATGCGCTTGAACCCTTCGAAATGGGCCAAGGACTCAGCCCCTAAGTAGTCCATCAACCGAGGCGCACCATCCACCAAGGCCTGCATTTGGGGATTCTTGGTGTCGAGAATGCGCAATGGGTTGGCGTGCAGCCGTCGCTGAGCATCGGCATCCAGCTGATCTGAGTGAGCACTCAGGTAATCAATCAGCGCTTGGCGGTGGACGGCTCGTTCCGCAAGCTGGCCTAGGCTGTTGATCTGCAACTCAATGCCCTGCAAGCCCAGCGCCTGCCACAAATCGCAAGCCATCAGCACAATCTCGGCGTCGACATCTGGCCCACCAAAACCCAAGGCCTCGACACCAAACTGATGGAATTGGCGATAACGGCCTCTTTGTGGTCTTTCGTGCCTGAACATCGGCCCCGTGTAAAAGAGTCGCTTGGGACCCTCGTAAGTCCAGTTGTGTTCGACGGCCGCACGCACCACGCCGGCCGTGCCTTCAGGGCGAAGGGTCAGGGCCTCACCATTGAGGCGATCCTCAAAAGAGTACATCTCTTTTTCGACGATGTCAGTGACCTCACCCAAGCCTCTCACGAACAAGCGCGTCGATTCAACCATTGGCGTGCGCACGTTGCGGTAGGCGTAACGCGTCACCACATCCTGCAGCATCCGCTCCAACCAAAGCCAGTGCTCAGACTCTGGCGGTGCAATGTCATTCATGCCCTTCACGGCGCTAAGTGTTTCAGCCATTCATTCACTCACAAAGGTTGTGAGGCCGATGCCCCAAACCGGTTTTTCACATAGTTTTCGACCATCTCATGAAACGCTTGAGCAATGCCCTCGCCTCTCAAGGTGGCGGCCTTTTCGCCATCGATGTAGACCGGCGCAGCAGGCGCCTCACCAGTGCCTGGCAGGCTGATGCCAATGTCGGCGTGCTTGCTCTCGCCTGGTCCGTTGACAATGCACCCCATCACGGCAACCTTCAGGTTTTCGACCCCTGGGTACTCGTGCTTCCAACGCGGCATGGACATCCGCAGGTAGTCGTCGATTTCTTTGGCCAGCTCTTGGAACAAGGTGCTGGTGGTTCGGCCGCAACCTGGGCAAGCGGTGACGCTTGGGACAAAGCGGCGCAACCCCAATGCTTGCAGTATTTCGCAAGCGATCACCACCTCTTGGGTCCGAGACTCGTTGGGTTGAGGCGTGAGTGACACACGGATGGTGTCGCCGATGCCTTCTTGCAGCAGCACGGCAAGCGCTGCGGTCGAAGCGACGGTGCCTTTGGTGCCCATACCCGCCTCTGTGAGACCAAGGTGCAGCGGATACCTCGCCCGTTGGTGGAGCTCGCGATAGACGGTGATCAAGTCTTGGACGCCACTGACTTTGCAAGAGAGGATGATGTTATTGGGCTTCATGCCCAAACTTTCAGCCAATTTGGCAGAATCCAACGCAGACGTGATCAGTGCCTCAGCCATCACCTGCTTGGCATCCCAGGGCTGAGGGCGCTGGCTGTTCTGATCCATCAGCGAGGCCAGCAACTCTTGGTCCAAACTACCCCAGTTCACGCCAATGCGAACGGGCTTGTCGTAACGCAGCGCGGCTTCGATCATTTGCGCAAACTGGCGGTCTTTCTTGTCACCTTTTCCAACGTTGCCGGGGTTGATGCGGTATTTGGATAGCGCCTGGGCGCAGTCCGGGTGATCGGTTAGCAACTTGTGACCGTTGTAGTGAAAATCGCCCACCAATGGGACGTCTACACCCATGCGATCCAACTGCTCACGGATATAGGGAACCGCCTTAGCGGCATCATCGTTGTTGACGGTGATGCGAACCAATTCAGACCCTGCTTGCGCCAGCTCTTTGACCTGGATGGCGGTGCCGACGGCGTCTGCCGTATCCGTATTGGTCATGGACTGAACGCACACCGGGTGGTGGCCGCCGATCCCAACGGTGCGGCTACCCCACTTGACCTCGGTGACCCAGCTGGTCTTGGCCTTTGGAGAGGCAATATCAATGCAACTCAAGCTCATTCACATCACTCCACGTTAAATCGGGCAATGCCTTGGCGGACATACGCTTGGAAATCAATCGCTTTTCCATCTCTCAGAATCTCTGTTTCTGGCGCATTACCCAACGCGATCGACCAAGGTGCACCGTCTTGGATGTATTCCGTCGTGCCCGGTTCCATATTGCGACTCATCAGAATCGATCCGTCGACACTCCTGACTTCGACCCAAGCGATGTTTTCGGCTCGTATCACCAGGCCAGCAGTCCCTGGTGCCGGCGAATTCAAACGGGTGCTTGACGCCTCTGTGGACAGCGCTGGTTGCGCGACAGGCGGCACCATGGTGGCCGGCGCGTCGTTCGCGTAGGAGGGGTTGCTGAGGCGATCCGGCTGGCCAACAGCGGCATCAGGAGCCGATGGCGTTTGAACTGCAGGCGATGCAGCGACTGCGACCGATGGGGCAGCGTCTGGCGTCGACCCAACATCGATGCCGGTCCCCTCGGTAGGCGAGCCTGCGCCCACTGCGCTGCCCTCCAGCGTTTGACTGGAGCCCAAGGGGGTCGTGCCGTCGCTGTCTGCCGCACTTGAGGGGGATAAACCACTGAACAGCCGCTCAGAATTTCCGGACCACCACGCGGCCACCCCGACCACGAGGACGAGGGCCAAGCCCACAAGGATCCAGGGCGAAACCCCACGCTTGACATCGCCCTCGAATGGCGTCGGAGTCATCCGAACCGGTTTGACCAGATGCTGCAGTTGGTTGTGCTGTGCCTGCGGCCACGCCGCCAAAATGGCTGTTGAATCCACGCCCAAATGCCGGCAAACACTGCCCACGAGTGCACGCGCGAAAACAGCATCAGGCAGCGCGTCCAAGTCACCCCGCTCCAGCGCCTTCAATTGGTTAAGTGGCACTTTCAATGCTGAGGAGATCACCACCAAATTGACGCCCTTTGATTCACGGGCTTCGCGCAGCAAATCCCAAGCGTGCTGGGTTTGCCCCGCTTCCTTAACTTCTGACTCGACCCGCTCCTCGTCCGAAGCCTGCGGAAAGAGCAGATCGTTGGTGTTGGATTCCTCAGTCATCCAGCGATTCCTTTGTGTGTTGGCGATGAGTGGCGCCCAACGATTCCAATGCGTGCTGGGCCGAGGCTTGCAGCGCTTGGGTTCGCTCAGAAGCAAATCGCCCCTGGTTCAATGCGGTCAATTGTTCGATCAGGCGATGGTGGTCGCCTGCTCGCCACTGGTGCTCAGCCCATATTCTGGCAACGACTTCGTCGTCTGGCCAGCGTTGCCGCGCCAATTGAAACGCCTCGGCTGACGCCACCACATCATGTGGCGCCACGCACTGAGCGCGCATGATCGACAGCCGAGGGGTATCTTCTGACTGCTGAACCTGCTCGAGCATCTGGGCCCCATCGCTCCAGTGAGGACCTGCACATTGAAACCAAGCCACATTGCGCTGGAGCGCCGATTGCTTGGGGGCGAGCTCGAGAGCCCTCTGAAAAACCTCACCGGCTCGCGAGCGATCTCCCAACGACCAATGTGACAACGCCACGATTTGCAAAGCGTCGACATTGCCGGGATCAATGTTCAACGCCTGTTGAGCCTCTGCCATCGCCACCGAAAACTGTCCACGTTGCCAATAGGCAGATGCCAATTGAAGCCGCAGATTCACACGCTCATCCGCCTGGGCCTGCCCCTCAGCGGTGCGGTTGTCCAACGAACGATCGCTGCCCAAAGAAGCTGCAGAACAACCTGCCAAACAAACCAGGCCACTCAGCACCCAGCCATACGCCACCGCCGACCAGCGCAAGGGCCTACCGCTCATGGCGCACTCTCAGGGCGTGGGTGCCACTGAACCGTTTGCCGACGCTGGGCCATGCGCTCGGCAGCGCGGGTGCGATCCAAAACATCACCGGCCAATTGACCACAAGCCGCATCGATATCGTCGCCCCTGGTTTTTCGCACGGTGGTCACCACACCAGCGTCCAACAGGATTCGGGCAAATTGCTGCACCGCCTCAGGCGAGGATTTGGTTAAACCGGATTCAGGGAACGGATTGAAAGGAATCAAATTGAGCTTGGCGTGCACATCCTCGCGACGCAATACATCGACCAACGCCTTGGCGTGCTCTGGCTGGTCGTTGATGCCAGCCAACATGCAGTATTCGAACGTGATGAAGTCGCGTGGGGCGCTGGGCAAATAGTGTCGACACGCCGCCATGAGCTCAGCCAGCGGGTATTTGCGATTCAGTGGCACTAAGTCATCACGCAGTGGATCCAATGGCGCGTGCAACGACACAGCCAAGGCCACCGGGCAATCTTTGGCGAGTCGCTCCATCATGGGAACCACGCCGGAGGTGGACACCGTCACCCGACGTCGAGAGAGCCCATACCCGTGATCATCCAGCATGGCCCGCAGGGCCGGCACCAGCGCACTGTAGTTTTGCAGTGGCTCCCCCATCCCCATCATGACCACATTCGTGATCACGCGGTCGGTGGCCGCCTGCTCAGCCCTCAGGGTGTGTTCGACGTACCAAAGCTGCGCGAGGATCTCACCCGTGCTGAGGTTACGGCTGAAGCCTTGGTGACCGGTGGAACAAAATCGGCAGCCGACTGCGCATCCCGCTTGAGAGGACACGCACAAGGTACCGCGATCGTCTTCGGGGATATAGACCGTTTCAACCGCATTGCCATCACCCACATCAAACAGCCATTTGATGGTGCCGTCGGCTGAGTCCTGGCGGCTGAGAGGCGAGAGGGGCTGGACAGTGGCGTGAGCAGGCAGCTTCTCACGCAAACTCTTCGCGAGATCCGTCATTTGCGAGAAGTCGCTGACGCCTCGCTGGTGTATCCAACGAAACAACTGGGTGGCGCGAAAACGCTTTTCACCCAGTTGTTCGCAAAAGGCAGCCAAGCCCTCGAGGTCAAAATCGAGCAGGTTGGCCGTCATGACATGATTAACGTGCGTACACGTTCATGCCGGGGAAGAAAAATGACACTTCCACAGCGGCCGTTTCAGGGGCATCAGAGCCATGCACGGCATTGGCGTCGATGCTGTCAGCGAAGTCAGCACGAATCGTGCCGGCATCAGCCTTCTTGGGGTCGGTTGCACCCATGAGTTCACGGTTTTTGGCAATGGCGCCTTCGCCCTCAAGCACTTGGATCATGACAGGACCAGAGATCATGAAATCAACCAAATCTTTGAAGAAAGGACGCTCTTTGTGCACCGCGTAAAAAGCCTCAGCTTCGCCGCGTGATAAGTGGGCCATTTTGGCGGCTGCGATCTTGAGGCCAGCGCCTTCAAAGCGAGCATAAATTTGACCGATCACGTTTTTAGCGACGGCATCGGGTTTGATGATAGACAGAGTGCGTTCAATAGCCATGATTTTCCTCAAAATAAAAACGTTGGGGCAGAATTCCGAAAGCCTTCTATTCTAACCGCCCAAGGCCTGCTTTTCGCCTTAGGTTGTCCGCAGCTCAGCGCTTGAAACGCTTTTTCGCTTGCTGCTGGGCTTTGCGCTGTTGCGCGATGGTGTCGGCGCCAATGTAGCCCAATGATGTGCGCATTGGGTCGGGTTGGCCGCCGCCAGCTCGCGCGTTGCCGCCCACCATCGGCCCGCGACGCTTGCCCCCATTCGGCGACCGCCCAGTGGGACGCCCGGGTGCACGGCCTGGCCCCTGCGAGCCCGGGCGACGCATCGGCTCAGGATTGGCATCCAATCCCACTGCAGCCGCCAGTTGGGCAACATCTCGAGGGCTCAGCTCAACCCAAGTCCCTCTGCGCAGGCCTCGCGGCAACACCACACTCCCATAGCGGATTCGAATCAACCGAGAGACGGCATGGCCCACCGCCTCAAACAGCCGACGCACCTCGCGATTGCGACCTTCAGCAATCGTCACTTTGTACCAACTGTTGGCGCCCTCGCCTCCACCTTCACTCAGCGTTAAAAACTGCGCAGGACCATCTTCCAATTCAATGCCCTGGGTCAGGCGTTGCTTCGACTCATCGGTGACCGTGCCCAGTACGCGAACGGCGTACTCTCGCTCTAAACCAAATCGGGGGTGCATCAGCTGGTTGGCCAATTGGCCTGAGTTGCTGAACAACAGCAACCCCTCGGTGTTCAAATCCAAGCGCCCAACCGACTGCCACTTGCCTTGGTGCAGACGCGGCAACTTTCGAAACACCGTAGGGCGATTTTGCGGATCATCGTGCGTGACGACCTCCCCGACAGGCTTATGGTAGGCCAGCACCCGCATCGGGGGCGGGGCAATGACGACCCTGATCGGTTTGCCATTGACGCGAACTGTGTCACCAAATTTGATGCGTTGGCCGACGTGCGCTGGCTCGTTGTTGACCGAGACACGCCCCTCCAAAATCAAACGCTCCATGTCCAGACGCGACCCAATACCTGCTTGCGCCAGTACTTTGTGCAATTTCGGCATATCCTGTTGAGGAGGCAGGACCCGCTTGTAGGCAACAGGTGATTCGTCTGCCTGTGTGGCATCGAATTCACCAGACAACACATCTTGAAGGTCAACCGGTGTGTCGTTGAGTTCGATCGCCTCGGCGCTCGGTGGTGTGTCGGACAAACGGCCCTCACGGGCGGGTTTTGGGGGTTGCATGGTCGGTATCTATTCCGGTTTGTGTGGGTCCGAATCCGGCACTTCGGGCTCGGGGGTGGCGCTGGAGTCATCTTCCAACGCCTCAGGGTCAACAGGGTTCACAGGGGCGGGTGCTTCGACCACCTGTGCGGGCGTATCAGCATCGTCGCCGGCCTCTGTGACATGGGGGATCGTGGTGCTTGCGTCGCTGGGTGCTTCTTCCTGGGCAGCCCCCTCCTCGACCACCTGAAGGTCAAGGCCAGGAGCCCACAAAGCGGCTTCTTCGGCGCTGAGGCCTGCGGCCTGCAAGGCGGCATCCTGGCCAGACAGGGCATCCTCGAGCTGCACATCGGTCAATTCGGGAAGCTGGTCCAGCGACTGAAGCCCCAGGTCCTCTAAAAAATGCTTGGTGGTCGCCAGCAAAGCCGGGCGACCCACCGTCTCTCTGTGCCCAATGACCTCAACCCAACCTCGATCTTCGAGCTGTTTGATGATGAGGGAGTTGACGGTCACGCCACGGATGTCTTCAATGTCGCCTCTGGTCACCGGCTGGCGGTAGGCAATGATCGCCAACGTTTCCAGCGCCGCCCTGGTGTACTTGGGCGGTTTTTCCGGGTGCATCCGGTCCAGGTATCGTCGCATCTCTGGCCGACTTTGAAAGCGCCATCCCGTCGCGACACACACCAACTCAACACCACGAAGCGTCCACTCTTGTTGCAATTGCTCAAGGAGTTGCTTGATGGTGTCGGCGGTGAGTTGTTCCTCGAACAGCGAAGTCAGGTCTTTGATCGACAAGGGCTGACCCGAACAAATCAGGGCTGTTTCGAGGATGCGCTTGGCATCCGTGGTGTTCATGTCTTCTGTGTCAGATTAGGGTCGAAGCGACGTGGCGATCCATTTGCTCGACTGGGACGCGCTCTGCTGTCAGAGCAGGCTTGTCGCATTGTAACCAAGGCCACCCAATTCAGCAGCAGCCAACCACGCTTGAGGTGGCGGGACCCACCAATGCAATGCAGCCTCGGTCACCGGGTGAATAAGGGACAAGTCGTGTGCGTGCAGCGCCTGCGCCTGCATTCCGAGCTCGGCGCGACCGCCGTACAAGCGGTCTCCAACCAAAGGCAGTCCAGACCATGCCATATGCACGCGAATTTGATGGGTGCGACCAGTTTGAAGCTTGCACCGCAGGAGGAGGTAAGGGTCGTGCGCGTCCAGTACCGTGGCCTGGGTTTGCGAGGGCTTCCCCGTCGGCACGACACCCATGCGAAGGCGGTTTTTGGGGTCGCGACCAATCGGCTGATCTATATCGAACACGTCGCCCGTCGTCTTGCGCCCTCTTGCCAGAGCAACGTAGACCCGCTGAACACTGCGGGCAGCCAGCTGGTTGACCAAATGCGCCATGGCTTGCCGAGATTTGGCCACCACCATCAGGCCGCTGGTGTCCTTGTCTAATCGGTGCACAATGCCGGCCCGTGGCAGCTGGTGGGCTTGCTCGTGGTGGTGCAGTAGGCCGTTCAAGATCGTGCCAGACCAATTGCCTGAACCCGGATGGACCACCAAACCAGCCGGCTTGTTGATGACCAGCAGGTGATCGTCTTCAAACACAATGTTCAAGGGCACAGGCTCGGCTCGAAACGCGTTGGCCGCCGGCGTAGGCCGCAATTCAATCTCGACCACTTGTCCAGCCGAGACTTTGATCGCGGGTTTGAGTGCCAAGGTGCCACTCACTTTGACGCAGCCGTCTTGGATCAATTGCGCCAAATAAGAGCGGGAAAGTTCAGGGATCCAAGTCGCCAGGCATTTATCCAGTCGAGCACCGTGGTGCTGGGCATCGGCAGTCACCAAGCGACTCTCACCGGCTTGGGCTGCGTCGCCCTCCAATGAAAGCGGGTCATCTTCCCCCACATCCTGAGGGGCGCATATAATTTTTTGATTCACACGGCCTCCCGGAGAGGGCGTGGCAACAATTGCAAGGAAGCCATGTCGAAATTATCCGCGCTTTATCTAGGACTCGCATTTTTGCTCGTTGGGTGTGCGTCCAGTTCAGAATCGGACAAAACTCTTGGCTGGAGTCCCAACAGAATTTACCAAGAGGCTCGCGACGAAGCAGCTGCTGGGAACAACGACAAGGCTGCCCAGCTTTACGAAAAACTCGAGGGACGGGCCGCTGGAACACCGCTGGCGCAGCAGGCCATGCTTGACGCGGCGTATATGCGCTACAAAACCCGCGAGCCTGCATATGCCAACGCCATCATTGAGCGCTTCATGCGCACCCACCCGACCAGTCCAGCCATGGACTACGCGCTTTACCTCAAAGGCTTGGTGAATTTCAACGATGAATCCGGTTTTTTTGGTTTTTTGAACGCGCAGGATTTGAGTGAGCGCGATCAGAAAGCGGCAAAGGATTCTTTCGAAACGTTCAGAGAATTGGCGACGCGATTCCCAGACTCAAAATATGCCGCCGATGCTCGCGCGCGCATGGCGTACATCGTCAACTCACTGGCGCAATATGAAGTCAATGTGGCGCGCTACTACCTCAAGCGCGGAGCCTATCTGGCCGCAGTGGCCAGGGCGCAGCAAACCATCAAAGACTACCCCGAATCCCCTGCGCTAGAGGAGGCGTTGGCGGTCTTGGTACAAGCCTACGATGCCATGCAATTGACAAGTTTGCGAGACGACAACCGGCGAGTGCTTCAAGCCAACTTTCCGCAGAGCCGTTATCTCAAAGAAGGCATCCGAGAGGAAGCCAAGTCATGGTGGAAACTTTGGTGAGTGGTTGGCCATGGGCCCAATAGCCTGCCTGCGCGCATCACCTTGCCATAGGTGACGCCAGCCCGCTGACCCACTCGTCTGCCTGACTGGCCTGCGTCAAGATTTGCATAGGCGGCAGCGCGCCGCGCAAACGGCCACCGTAGCTGCTGCGCATCAGTCGGGTGTCTCCGATCACGAGCAACCCACGATCCTTTTCGGTGCGAATCAAGCGCCCAGCCCCCTGTTTCAAAGCCACCGCCGTGGCCGGCAAACTGTGGCGAGAGAAAGGCGATTCACCTTTGGACTCGAGGCGTTGGGCACGCGCCTTCCCCACCGGATCATCCGGCACCGGAAATGGCAACTTATCGAGGACCACGAGTTGCAACATATCGCCCGGCATATCCACGCCCTCCCAAAAGGAGACGGAAGCCACCAAGATGGCACCGGCAAAGGGTTGGGGATTCGCAAAACGTTCCAGTAAACGTGGCTTGGGGTCTTCGCCTTGCACCAGCACCGCGATGTCAGCGTTCTGCAGCGCTTCTCGCAACGCGTGTGCCGCGGCTTCAAGCGCCCGCAAACTGGTGGTCAAAAACAAGGTGCGTCCATTGAGCGCCCTGACCCAAGGCAACACCTCTTGGGTCAAGCGATGGGTGTGCGAGGGATCGCTAGGAGGCGGCAGTCCAGGCGGCACCCACAATGCGGCCTGCTGGCGGTGGTCAAACGGGCTCTGCACCACCTGCACTTTGGCAGTGCCCAAACCCAGTGGTTCACAGAACCAAGACAAGTGCTCATCGTCTCCCAAGGTGGCAGAGGTAAACACCCAACTCTTGGGCCCTTTGGTGACAAGATCGTCATCCTCATCCAGAGCCAACGGCACTTGAGAAAACGCCTGAGCAGAGTCCAGCGGGCTATTGATCCAACGCCATTGCTTGCCCACGTCGAGCCATCGGACATGATCCACATCTGCACCCTGGCTGAGTTCTTTGAGCCGCTGACGCAAGTCCGTCAGCCGATCCAATAGGCGCTCGAAGTCAGGGGCCAACTCGGTCACAGAGTCCAAATCGTCGATCAACTCTTTGAGTGCCAGATCAATCGCATCGACACCGCGTTGCCAATCCACTGGATCAATGCCATTAGGGGCGTGCGGCCCGAACGAAATGCGCTTGGACGTCGGGGTATGGCCCATGATCAGACGCAAATCGCGCGTTGCTTTTTCGAGTGCGGCACACCGCCCTGTCCAATCACACAAGCCGCGCGCGTGCTGCAACCCGACGACCAAGGCGTCGCGGCTGGCATCCAACAACTGTCCGCTACCGACCTGCACCCCCAAGAACATCACCCCAATTTCATTCAATTGGTGCGCTTCATCAAAGATCGCCACGTCGACGCTTGGTAACAGCTCTGCAACACCCGACTCCCGCACGGCCAGATCAGCAAAATACAGGTGATGGTTCACCACCACCACGTCGGCTGCCAGAGCGGCTCGGCGCGCGGACTGTAGGGGGCATTGGCTGAAGTCAGGACAGGTGGAGCCAAGGCAGTTGTCCTTGTTCGAGGTCACCAAGGGGATGGCTGCGGAACGGGCATCCAAGCCCGGCATCAGCGTCAAATCACCCGCTGGAGAGGTCGCTGCCCACTGCTCGATTTTGCGCAAAACGCTTTGAATAAAACGGTCTGCCACTGCCCCACCGTGCAGATGCAATTTCAGGCGATGCGGACAAAGGTAATTAGACCGGCCCTTGAGCAAAGCGGTACGAACGGGCACTTTCAGCATGGCTAGCAATCGCGGCAAGTCCCGCCCATACAGCTGATCCTGGAGCGCCTTGGTCGCAGTGGAAACCATGACGCGTTTGCCGCTCAGCAGCGCTGGCACCAGATAAGCAAAGGTTTTCCCGGTTCCGGTCCCCGCCTCAACGACCAGCGCGCCGCCGTCTTCAATCACTGAGGCAACGGACGCCGCCATGTCCAACTGCCCTTGGCGAACGCAGAACGAACTGGTGCCCGCAGCAATCGGCCCGGACTCACCCAGCGTGTGGTGCGTCAAATTCAGGAGGCTGGTGGTGGTGTTCATCCTCCAGAGTTTAGGTGAGTCGGGTGTCGACCAACCGCCGCTCTTGGCTGAGGTATTCCGCGGTTTGCATTTCCTGCAAGCGGGAGACGGTGCGCGGGAATTCATGCGCCAGCGGGCCTTGGACATAGAGGTCGGCTGGATCCACGGCAGCAGAAAGAATCAAACGCACGTGGCGGTCATAGAGCACATCGACCAACCAAGTGAATCGCCTCGCCTCGCTGGCGTGCCGCACTGCCATTTGAGGTACGCCACTCAGCAACACGGTATGGAAACGTGACGCGATTTCCAAGTAATCGTTTTGAGAGCGAGGCCCGCCACACAAGGTCTTGAAATCAAACCACACCACGCCCCCTGCTCTGCGCTTGGCCTGCAACGTTCGCGCTTCAATGTGGAGTTCTGGCGCCTCATCGTCACACTCAGCCAATTCTTCGAATGTTCGGGTCAACTGTCGTTCTGACTCTTCGCTCAAAGGGCTGAGATACGCTTGAACCAAGTCCAATGAGCGCTGTCGGTAGTCTGTCCCCGCATCCACGTTGATGACATTGAGCTGCTTCTTCAGCAACTCAATGGCCGGCAGAATGCGGTCGCGGTGCAAGCCATTGGGGTACAACCCATCTGGGTGAAAGTTGGACGTGGTCACCATACCGACGCCGTGCGCAAACAAGCTTTCCAACAAGCGGTGAAGAATCATCGCGTCGGTGACGTCAGCGACGTGAAACTCATCGAAGCAAATCAGCTTGTACTTTTTTGAGATTTGCTTTCCCAACGCATCCAGCGGGTTGATCGTGCCTTGCAGATTTCTCAGTTCACGGTGCACTTCACGCATGAACTCGTGAAAGTGCAGGCGGGTCTTGCGCTCAATCGGCACCGCTTGATAAAAGCAGTCCATCAAAAAGCTTTTGCCTCGCCCCACTCCGCCAAACATATACACGCCAATCGGCAGTTCCGAGCGATTGATCCACTTCTTGATCGTGTTGGACCGCTTCGCCTTGTAACGCGCCCAATCCATGTTGCATCGCTCGAGTTCCGCCACCGCTGCCAATTGGGCAGAGTCCGAGGTGTAACCCCGGGCCTCCAACTGGCGTTGGTATATGGCGTCGACGTTGTGCACTTTTTGCTTTAGAAGTTCAATGTGCGCTTGTCCACTGCCAACGCTGCCTCTTTGGTGGACTCTGACAGGGATGGGTGTGCATGACAAATGCGCGCAATGTCTTCGCTGGCGGCCTTGAAAGCCATGGCCACACAAGCCTCAGCGATGAGCTCACTGGCCATTGGGCCAACGATATGCACGCCCAAGACTTCATCGGTCGTGGCGTCCGCGATCATCTTGACCAACCCCGTCGTATCGCCCAGCGCACGTGCGCGGCCGTTGGCGAGGAATGGGAAGGAACCTGCCTTATAGGCTCGGCCTTCGGCTTTCAATTGCTCTTCAGTCTTACCGACCCATGCAATCTCAGGACTGGTGTAGATGACCCACGGAATCAAGTCAAAGTCAACGTGACCGTGCTGGCCTGCGATGCGCTCGGCGACCGCAACACCTTCCTCCTCAGCCTTGTGAGCGAGCATAGGCCCACGCACCACATCACCCACAGCCCATACCCCTGGCAAATTGGTTTTGCACTCTTCATTCACAACGATGGCGCCACGTTCGTCAAGCTGCAAGCCAACCGCATCAGCCTTGAGGCCAGCTGTATTGGGCACCCGACCGATGGCGACAATCAATTTATCAGCAACCAACTCTTGGGCTTCGCCCTTGGCGTTCGTGTACGACAGCGCGACTTGAACAGCCTTGCCCTTTTTGGTTGTTTTGATTTCACCAACCTTGGCGCCCAATTCAATCTTCAAGCCTTGCTTGTCGAACGCCTTCTTGGCCTCTTTCGCCACGGCTTGGTCTGCGGCACCCAAAAACGTGGGCAAGCCTTCCAAGATGGTGACCTCTGCTCCCAATCGGCGCCATACCGAACCCATCTCGAGCCCAATCACGCCTGAGCCAATGACCGCGAGCTTCTTGGGCACAGCCCCCAAGCGCAATGCGCCGTCATTGCTCAATACAGTCTCTTCATCAAACTCAACGCCAGGCAGTGCGCGCGCACTAGAACCGGTCGCAATCACCACTTGCTTGGCCACCAAAGTTTCTGACTTTGCACCGGCAACCGATAACTCGTAGCCCCCATCCACAGCGCGATTGAAGCTAGCCAAGCCATGAAAGAAGGTGACTTTGTTCTTCTTGAAGAGATACAAAATGCCATCGTTGTTTTGAGTCACGACGCTGTCTTTGCGCGCGATCATTTGAGCCACATCCATCTTGACGGGACCGGTCGAAATTCCGTGATCGGCAAAATGGTGAGTGGCGTGCTCGAAATGCTCACTGGACTGCAACAGCGCCTTCGATGGAATGCAGCCCACATTTGTACAGGTGCCGCCGGGAGCTGGACCGCCTTTGGCGTTGCTCCAAGCGTCAACACAAGCGACCTTCATCCCCAACTGAGCCGCCCGAATCGCTGCGATATACCCACCGGGGCCCGCACCGATCACGACTACGTCAAACTCATTTGCCATCATTTACTCCAGAATTCAATGGAAGGTCCCACGCCTGTGCGACCTATTCGCGTTGGGCACAGCCAACGCTCACGCGAGCGGGAGTGCCAAGGCATTCCCGCGCTTCAAGAGACTCAGACCCCGAACAACAAACGCGAAGGATCTTCCAAAGCGTCTTTCATGGTGACCAGACCCAGCACAGCCTCTCGGCCATCGATGATGCGATGGTCGTAGGACATGGCCAAGTAGTTCATCGGACGGATCACGATCTGGCCGTCTTCAACCACTGCACGGTCCTTGGTGGCGTGAATGCCCAAAATCGCAGATTGCGGTGGGTTGATGATCGGGGTGGAGAGCATCGAACCAAACACGCCCCCGTTAGAAATCGAGAATGTGCCGCCCGTCATGTCGTCTAAGCTCAGCTTACCGTCTCGAGCCTTGGCTCCGAACTCGGCAATCTTCAATTCAATCTCGGCAAAGCTCAGTTGGTCGGCGTTGCGCAGAATTGGCACAACCAAACCACGAGGAGAGCCGACGGCGATACCGATATCAAAGTAGCCGTGATAGACGATGTCATTGCCATCTACCGAGGCGTTCAATACGGGATATTTTTTGAGTGCTGCGACCGCAGCCTTGACGAAAAAGCTCATGAAACCCAAGCGAACGCCGTGTTCCTTTTCAAACTTGTCACCATACTTTTTGCGCAAGTCCATGATGGGCTTCATATTGACTTCATTGAATGTCGTCAAGATGGCGTTGGTGGCCTGAGATTGCAGCAAACGCTCAGCCACACGGGCGCGCAAGCGCGTCATTGGGACACGTTGCTCTGGACGGTCGCCCAGATCTGGGGCTTCGACCGCCACCTGCGGCAAGACTTGGGTGGGCACACCCGTAGGGATCGCAGCCGCCGCGGCCTTAGGCGCGCTGGCTGCAGCCAACACATCGCCCTTGGTGACGCGCCCATCTTTGCCTGTGCCTGCGACAGAGCCCGCAGCCATGCCTTGGTCCGCCATTATTTTTGCAGCGGCTGGGCTCGCCACACCAGCCATGCTGTTGCTGGCGGGCGCGCTGGCAGCAGGTGCTGCGACGGGTGCAGCAGCCGGTGCTGCCGCGGTGGGGGCAGCGGGCGTTGCGGCCACTGCACCAGCTGCCGCCTCGGTGTCGATGTGCGCAATGACTTGATCTGCGGCAACCGTCGCACCATCGGCTTGTACGATTTCGCTCAACACCCCCGCCGCGGGAGCAGGGACTTCCAAGACCACTTTGTCAGTCTCGATTTCAATCAAAATTTCATCAATTGCCACGGCTTCGCCGGGCTTCTTCTTCCACTGAAGCAAGGTGGCTTCAGCGACGGACTCAGAGAGTTGGGGGACTTTGACTTCTACGATAGCCATGATTCAAATTCCTTGATGTGCTTGTGCGGTGCGTTGGCAGACCGACCGCTTGTGCAGCCGATCTGCGCGAGTGATTACTTGGTCAACAAAAAGCCCTTGAGTTTTCCAAAGGCCTGATCCAACAAGGCCTTTTGCTGCTCTTGGTGCAAGTGGGCGTAACCCACCGCTGGGGATGCTGACGCCGCGCGTCCGGCATAACCCAGCTTTTGTCCGTCGAGCATGTTCTCGTGGATCTGATGCTGCACAAAGAACCAAGCGCCTTGGTTTTGAGGCTCGTCTTGGCACCACACGACGTCTGCCGCGTTGGGGTACTTTTTCATTTCAGCAGCGAACACCTTGTGTGGGAACGGATACAACTGTTCCAAACGCAAGATCGCCACGTCTTTGCGGCCCAACTCTTCTCGCTTCTTCACCAAGTCGTAGTAGACCTTGCCTGAACAGCAAATAACACGCTTCACTTTGGCTGCGGCTTTGGTCACCTCTGCGTTTTGCTCAGGAATCACGGTTTGGAATGTTCCTTCCGTGAACTCTTCCAAGGGCGATGCCGCGTCCTTGTTGCGCAGCAAACTCTTGGGAGTGAAGATGATCAAAGGCTTGCGCAATTGACGCACCATCTGACGGCGCAACACGTGGAAAATTTGGCTGGCCGATGTGGGCTGGACCACTTGCATATTGGTGTCTGCTGCCAACTGCATAAAACGCTCGACGCGGGCTGACGAGTGCTCGGGGCCTTGCCCTTCATAGCCGTGCGGCAACATCAGCGTGATGCCGTTGACACGGCCCCACTTCACCTCGCCGGAGGCGATGAACTGGTCAATCACGACTTGAGCGCCGTTGACAAAGTCGCCAAACTGGGCTTCCCAAATCACCAAGGTGTTGGGGTCATTAGAGGCATAGCCGTATTCAAAGCCCAACACTGCCTCTTCAGACAGGATGGAGTCAATGACCACAAAAGGCGCTTGCTGATCCGATACATTTTGCAAGGGCACATAGGTCCCTTCGTCGTATCGCTCGCGGTTTTGGTCATGAATGACGCTGTGGCGGTGGGTGAACGTGCCCCGGCCACAATCTTCGCCAGACAAACGCACGGGGAAACCACTGGCGACCAATGACGCAAACGCCATGTGCTCTCCCATGCCCCAGTCCACAGCGAGCTCGCCCCGACCCATCGCGGCGCGGTCAGCCCACACTTTTTTGACGAGTGGGTGCGGCGCAATGGAATCGGGCAATGTCGTCATGCGCTCTGCCAGGCGCTTCCATTCCGCAAGGGGCAATGCGGTATCGGCCGCATCGGTCCACTTCTTGCCCAGGTAAGGCGCCCAGTCCACTGCATTGGTGCTCTTGAAGTTGGTCAACACCGGATCCACCGTGTGGCGACCTTCGTCCAACGCCGCACGGTAACTCTTCACCATGTCATCGCCCAAGGTATCGCCCAAGCCCTGAGCGGCCAGACGATCCGCGTACAGTTTGCGCGTTCCTGGGTGATTGGCGATCTTTTTGTACATCAGCGGCTGAGTGATCGCGGGGGTGTCTTGCTCGTTGTGGCCCAACTTGCGGAAACACACGATATCGACCACGACGTCTTTGCTGAAGGTTTGACGGAACTCGAGTGCCAACTGCGTGGCGAGCACCACGGCCTCTGGGTCATCGCCGTTGACGTGCAGCACAGGCGCCTCAATCATCTTGACGATATCGGAGCAGTACAGCGTCGAGCGGCTATCGCGAGGGTCGCTGGTGGTGAAACCAATTTGGTTGTTGATCACCAAGTGCACCGTGCCACCCGTGTAGTAACCGCGCGTTTCCGCCAATGCCAAGGTTTCCATCACGACGCCTTGTCCCGCGAAGGCCGCATCGCCGTGCACCAGCACTGGCAACACTTGGCGACCCTCATGGTCACCGCGTCGATCCATGCGAGCCCGAACCGAGCCTTCCACCACGGGGTTGACGATTTCCAAGTGCGACGGGTTAAACGCCAAACTCAGGTGAATCGGGCCGCCCCGAGTAGACACATCGCTCGAAAAGCCTTGGTGGTACTTCACGTCACCTGAAGGGAGGTCTTCTGGCGCGGTGTGATCGAACTCGGCAAACAAGTTCTTGGGCATCTTGCCCAGCGTGTTGACCAACACGTTCAAACGACCGCGGTGCGCCATACCAATCACGACCTCTTGCACGCCCTGCTCACCTGCGCTCTGGACCAATTCGTCCATCGAAGCGATGAAACTTTCACCGCCTTCCAGTGAGAACCGCTTTTGCCCGACGTATTTGGTGTGAAGGAAGCGCTCCAAACCCTCAGCAGCAGTCAAGCGCTCAAGGATGTGTTTCTTCTTTTCTGCTGTGAAATTGGGACGCGAACGGATGCTCTCCAACTTCTCTTGCCACCAGCGCTTTTGCGTCTGGTCGGTGATGTACATGTACTCTGCAGCGATGGTGCTGCAGTAGGTCTCGCGCAACGCATTCAACAGCTCACGCAAAGACATGGTCTCTTTGCCAAAGAATGTGTTGCTGGTGTTGAACACCGTCTCAAAGTCGGCATCAACAAAGCCGTAAAACGCCGGATCCAACTCGGGGATCTCTGGGCGCTCTGTGCGCTTAAGAGGATCGAGGTCCGCCCAACGAGCACCCACGTTTCGATAGGCCGCAATCAGCTGCTGCACAGCCACACGCTTGCGCCCCATTTCGGAATCGGGGTTGGCTTGAACCGTTTTGGTGAAACCGCGTTTTGCCAAGTCAGCAAACGCGTTGATCACCGGCATGTGAGGCAAGTCACGAGCATCGGTGCCGTCAATGGCTGGCACGTGCTGCAACGCATCAAAATACCCGCGCCACTCATCTGGGACGCTGCCGGGGTTGGCTAAGTAGTTTTCGTACAGTTCTTCGACGTAGGGCGCGTTGCCCCCGAACAGGTACGAGTTGCCTTTAAAGGCCGAATAGACGCGTTGAGTCTCGCTCATGGATGCGCTCACCTCCGTTTCCCTGCAGGAAACATTAGTTGGTTGGAAAAAAACCTCCCGCGACACGGCTGAACCGGTTAGCGGACGCGACTGTGACTAGGAAGGGTCTTAGTTGCAGGCGACATTGTGCCACCCCAGAGCGATAAAGCAATGGTCTGAGGCGGCTTTCGTGTCAGTTGTTTGTCAGTCGTGGCGCAGAGCCGACATCAAGACGCGTGTCGTGGGGACAGGCGTTGGCCGGGCGGGACTGCGCTCGGCTCTTCCATCTCAATGGCCACTTGGGTACACACCGTGCGACAAATGGTCACCGCCTGCTCACTTTGAACGCGGTAGATCACTTGAGTCCCAGATTTGCGCTTGGCGAGTACACCCGCGCGATACAGGACGTTCAAGTGTTGGGATAGATTGGGTTGGGTGGTTTCGATCTCAGACAACAGCTCGCTGACTGACTTCTCCTCACGACACAGCGCAGACAAGATCCGCAATCGCATGGGTGTGGCCAGCACACCGAAGAGTTCAGCCGCCAACTCAAAAACGCGTGAGTCTTGCTCTTCGTCACCAGCGGGAAAGTCGAGGTCGTTGTTCATAAGGGCAGCCTATGGCACATGAATACACACATCATAAACTGCTTATATGCTTAACAAAAGCGCACCCACCGACTTCGGTGGGCCGGCCATCCACAGGTGATCTATGCGCGCCAGTCAGACCAAGTCTTTGATCTGCTGCAACGCACTGGGGTCATCGATGGTGGTCAGGTCCCCCGGATCGCGCCCCTCACACACGGCCTGGATCGCGCGCCTGAGCAATTTGCCACTGCGGGTTTTAGGCAGCAGCGTCACAAACCGGATGCGCGCAGGTCGTGCCACCGCGCCCAACTGATCATCCACAACCTTCATGATTTCGCCCTCAAGACGGCGTGCACCCTCTTCGGTTTCAGCCAAACTGGAGTCCTTGAGCACCGCAAAGGCCATGGCCACTTGTCCCTTGAGCTGATCGGCCACGCCGACGACACCGACTTCCGCCACAGCGGGATGGCTGGAGATGCTCTCTTCGATCTCGCGCGTGCCCAAGCGATGGCCAGCCACGTTGATGACGTCATCGGTGCGTCCGAGGATGAAGTAATAGCCGTCCTCGTCCCGCACAGCCCAGTCGAATGTCGAATAAATCATGCGGCCGGGGACGCTCTTCCAGTAGGTATCCACGTAGCGCTCATCGTTGCGCCAAACTGTTTGCATACAACCGGGCGGCAAGGGTCCTTCGATCGCCAACACGCCCTTTTGTTGCGACCCGGTGAGCTCCTCACCCGTGTTGTCGTCGATCAACTTCACGTTGTACCCATACACCGCCTTGCCAGGTGAGCCGAATTTGCTCGCCGCTGATTCCACGCCGTTACAAATCGTCAGGATTGGCCACCCTGTCTCGGTTTGCCAATAGTTGTCAATGATGGGGCGTCCCAATTCTTGGGCAATCCACTGTGCGGTGGGCTCGTCCAGCGGCTCACCTGCCAAGAACAACGCTTTGAGCGAGGATAAATCGCGCTTTTTAATGAATTCGGAATCGTATTTCTTGAGTACCCGCACCGCAGTGGGGGCGCTGAACATCACGGACACCTTGTACTTCTCGACCAGCTCCCACCAGATGCCCGCATCGGGGCGGATCGGGACACCCTCGTACATGATGGTGGCCATTCCGGCCAACAGCGGTCCATAAACGATGTAGCTATGCCCCACGACCCAGCCAATGTCACTGGTAGAAAAGTAGGTTTCCCCAGGCTCACCCATGAACACGTTGCGAATGCTGGCATTCAATGCCACGGCATAACCGCCAGTATCACGCTGCACCCCTTTGGGCTTGCCTGTCGTACCGCTGGTGTACAGGATGTAGCTGGGGTCAGTGGCTTCTAGCCATTCACAGTCGACGACGGCGTCTCCCACGTCTTGGCAAGCAGCCGCGTACGACAGGTCTCGGCCTTCCGTTTGGCTCCAAGGCGCCAATCCGCGGTCAACCATCAGCACCGTGCCAGGCTTGTGCGCTGACAGGGCAATGGCCTCATCCAAGAGGTGTTTGTAGGGCACGACCTTGCCTGCACGTGAGCCCGCGTCGGCACTCACGATGACCTTGGGTTCACAGTCCTCGATTCGGCTCGCCAAACTGACACTGGCAAACCCCCCGAAAACCACAGAGTGAATGGCGCCGATGCGCACGCACGCCAGCATCGCAAACGCGGCCTCCGCGATCATGGGCATGTAGATCAACACGCGGTCACCTTTGCCAACGCCCTGCGCCTTCAAGATGGCGGCCATGCGCTGGACTTCGGTGTGCAATTGATTGAACGTGTAAACGACTTCTTGGTTGGTCTCAGTCGACACGTAAATCAAAGCCGCTTGATCCCCTCGGTCTTTCAGGTGGCGATCGACGGCGTTGTAGCAAATATTGGTTTGCCCACCGACAAACCACTTGGCGAATGGCGGGTTGGCGTAATCGCAGACTTGATCAAAGGGCTTGTGCCAGTGAATCCCTTGGGCCTGCTCTGCCCAAAATGTCTCTGGCGATTCGATAGATTGACGATGAAACTCTTGAAAAGAAATCTGCCCCATGACCCAAGCCTCCTTTGCCAGATGACATTTCCTGCCTCAGCAGGCAGAACAGTGTTTTGAATTCATAATTATGGGCAGGGTCGACTTGCGACAGGCTGACACGCTTGGTGGTTTACTGCCCTGCAACCCGAGCCGCTTTGATCCAAGGCAAGACGGTCTCAAACGCGGGGTGGTCGCTGCTTCCCAGCCATTCATAGACCACCATCTCAGCGGTCACCAGTTCAACACCCTGGCTTGCCAATCGATCGAGCGCTGCCTCTTTTTGCCTGGGTTGGCAAGAGCCAGTGGCATCCGTCACCAGCCAGACTTCTTTCTCTTGCTCGATCAAACCCAACACAGTCTGCAACACGCAGACGTGGGCCTCCAGCCCTGCAACAACCACAATGTCGCGCGCTGGGCGTCCCTCAGGCACGGCTTTGCGCAAGTGTTTGGGCAGGCTTCGGGCGTTGCCGCCGCCACTCGGAGGCTTGGCGGCAGGCTCAAGCGCCTCTAATAAACCGTCAATCGTTGCGTCAAAACTGCTTTTCTCAATCACGCCCTGAGTCCAATCACTCAACGGCGCAACGGTGCGCCCGAGGCTCTGTGGCGCCTGCTCTGTCCAATGCATCGGCACCTTCAACAGCGCCGCGGTTTGCGCGAGCAAATGGGCTTGAGCCAGAACCACATCGCGCTCTTCAATGTGGGGCATCAAACGGGTCTGATAGTCAATCATCACCAATTGACAGCGCTCGACTTCTAAATGCATAGGTCCTCCAGATCGGAATACAACACTTTAATTGAATTAAAACCAGTAACTCTTTGACTTATTGAAGTTTTCAAATAAAGTCACGCGAATGAAATGCCGCTTTGCATTGGCCCTGATCGCCGCCCTGACCGCCTCCAGCGCACCCGCTGCGACCAGCGACTTGCTGGGCGACTGGCTGGTCCAACACAAGTTGGTTCAACAGTGGGAAGCCGGTCGTGCCAAGATTCAATCCGTTGCGTCAGAGCTGGCGCTCAATGCCATGGGCTTGCTGGACGTGCCCTACAAGTGGGGCGGCAACTCTCCTCTCACAGGCCTAGACTGTAGCGGGTTTGTTCAAGCTGTCTACGAAGGCGCTGCGGGGATTTCGCTGCCTCGACATACATCCGATCAAGCAAGGGCGACACAACCCATCGCTCCCCATGCCATGGAGGCAGGTGATTTGGTTTTTTTCAACACGGCCAATCGACCCTACAGCCACGTCGGTATTTATCTGGGCGACGGTAAATTCATCCACTCTCCTCGGACAGGAGCCCTGATTCGCGTAGAGCATTTAGATGTGAGTTATTGGAAGTCGCGATTCGATGGCGCTCGTCGGGTGGTGAGTCACTGACCTCTGCACCTTTGAGTTATTGGCACAATGCTGTTCTTGATCTACAAGGAATAGCCCATGCACATCGCGAAAGACACCGCTGTCACCATCCAATTCACCCTGAAAGACAGCGACACAGGGAAATTGCTAGAGGGCGCGCAAGAGCCCATCACCTACCTGCACGGTGGGTACGGTAATTTGATCCCCAAGCTCGAGGAAGCCTTAGAGGGTCAGTCGGCCGGTTACCGAGGGGTGGTCAAACTCACACCGGCTGATGCGTTCGGCGAGCGCGATGAAAGTCTGTTGCACAACATCCCAAAGTCACAATTCCCCCCCGGCGTCAAAGTCGGCGGTCAGCTCGAAGCCACCGATGACCAGGGTCAGCGGATCGTCTTTACCGTGCTCAAAATCAAGGGCGATACCGTCTATCTGGATGGCAACCATCCGCTCGCAGGCAAAAGTCTCAGCTTTGATGTCAAGGTCACAGACGTGCGCGCTGCCAGTGCAGAAGAGATTCAACACGGCCATGCTCACGGAGCCCACGGCCATCACCATTGAGTCGCCCGACCTTGACGCGTGATTTGAGGATTTGGAGCGTCATCCCACCGATGACGCAACTGAATACGCCCTACCCTGCAACGGCATATTTGACCGGTTTTTTGCGCTCGCAAGGTTGGGTGGCGAATCAATCCGACTTGGCCCTTGAGCTGGTCCTCACGCTCATGAGCCCAGTTTGGCTTGATCGGCTGTGGGCGACCGCCTGCGAGATGCCTGACGAAGAGCGCAGCGCCAGCGTGAATCAGTTCGTTGATCACTTTGCCGCCTACCGTGCCTGTGTGACGCCAGTGCTGCGTTTTTTGCAGGGCAAGGATTCCACCTTAGCCCACCGGATCGCTGCGCGCACTATGCTGCCCGAAGGCCCTCGCTTTCACGCCATGGATCAACAAGGCCTCACCGATGACCCGGACCCCTTGGCTTGGGCGTTTGGCGCCCTGGGTACTCAAGACCGGGCCAAGCACTTGGCGACGCTTTTTCTCAACGAGTTGGCCGATGTCTGGCGCGATGTGGCTGACGAGCAATTTGAGTTTGTCCGATACGGCGAGCAGCTCGCGGCGAGTCAACCCACATTTCAACCGCTTGCTGACTCACTCGCCGCGCCCGCCACACTGATCGACCAAGCCCTTGAAGAGCTCACCTTAGCCGGCCTCGATGCCGCTCAACCCAACGTTGTCTTGCTGTCTGTGCCATTCCCGGGCGCGGTTTACGGGGCGCTGCGCATTGCGCAAACCATCAAGGCGAAGGACCCATCAATTGCAGTGGTTTTGGGCGGTGGCTTTGTCAATACAGAGTTGCGCGAGCTCAAGTCACCACAGGTGTTTGACTTTGTCGACTACATCACACTGGATGCCGGTGAGCGCCCACTGCAATCGCTGTTAGAACATTTGTCTGGGCAACGCGCACGCCAACGGCTCACGCGCACCTTCGCACTGAGTCAAACAGGCCAAGTGGAATGGATCAATTGGCCCGAGCCTGAAATCAGCCTGGAGAACTCTGGTACACCGACATGGGATGGACTGCCCCTTGACCAATATTTGTCTTTGGTCGATATGCTCAACCCGATGCATCGGCTGTGGAGTGATGGTCGCTGGAACAAGCTCACCGTCGCACTGGGATGCTACTGGAAGAAATGCAGCTTTTGTGACGTCTCGTTGGACTACATCAGCCGCTACGAAACCACCTCAGCTGAACATTTGGTCGATAAGATTGAGCGCATCATTGCCGAAACGGGCGAGACCGGATTCCACTTTGTCGATGAAGCGGCACCTCCCAAGGCACTCAAAGCCATGGCGCAGGAAATCCTGCGAAGGGGGATTCGGATGTCCTGGTGGGGAAACATCCGCTTTGAAAAAACCTTCACGCCAGAGCTTGCCGAACTCTTGGCTCGCAGCGGCTGCATCGCGCTGACTGGTGGACTCGAAGTCGCTTCAGACCGTTTGCTGCAGCTGATGCAAAAAGGGGTCGATGTCGCTCAAGTGGCGCAAGTCACGCGTGCCCTGTCTGATGCAGGCATCATGGTTCACGCGTATTTGATGTATGGCTTTCCAACCCAAACGGTGCAAGACACGGTTGATGCACTGGAATATGTCCGGCAGCTCTTTGACAATGGATGCATACAAAGCGGCTTCTTCCATCGTTTCGTGTGTACCGTCCACTCACCGGTTGGTCAAAACCCAGCAGAGTTTGGCGTGGAACTCGTGCCTTTGCCCGACTCAGATTTCGCGCGCAATGATGTCGGTTTCATTGACCCCACTGGGGTTGATCACGCCAGCCTCGGCGTGGGCCTTCGCAAAGCCATCTACAACTATATGCATGGCATTGGCTTAGAGGAGGACGTTCGGTTTTGGTTCGATCACATGGCCAAGCCCTTGCCGCGCCCAACCGTGGCACGCGACGAATTGGCCAGAGCCCTCGAACGCTCAATGCACTGATCGCCGCTCAAAAAAAACCAAGCCACTCGATGAGTGGCTTGGTCAGTCAGAAGCCTCCAGCAGGATCAGCGTTTGCTCGGTGGCAAGTCGGTACAAGAACCATGCGCGACTTCAGCGGCCATACCGATGCTCTCACCCAATGTGGGGTGCGGATGAATGGTCTTGCCGATATCGATGGCATCGGCACCCATCTCAATCGCCAGCGCGACTTCGCCGATCATGTCACCTGCGTGTGTTCCAACCATGCCACCGCCAAGGATGCGACCATGCCCATGCGCCTCGGGCGAATCATCGAACAAGAGCTTGGTGACGCCCTCATCGCGGCCGTTGGCAATGGCTCGCCCTGATGCGGTCCAAGGGAACAAACCCTTTTTCACTTTGATGCCCTGCGCCTTGGCTTGATCCTCGGTGAGGCCCACCCATGCCACTTCTGGATCGGTGTAGGCCACGCTTGGGATGACACGCGCGTTGAAAGCGGCAGACGCCAAAGCCGGATCACCCTTGAGCTCACCCGCAATCACTTCTGCGGCAACGTGCGCCTCGTGGACCGCTTTGTGCGCCAACATGGGCTGCCCCACGATGTCACCAATCGCGAAGATATGGGAGACGTTGGTGCGCATTTGGATATCGACGTCAATGAAACCTCGGTCGGTGACCGCAATACCTGCTTTGTCGGCGCCAATTTTTTTGCCATTGGGGGTGCGCCCAACCGCCTGCAACACCAGGTCGTAGACTTGGGGCTCTGGCGCAGCGCCTCCCTCTTGAGCAGGTGCAAACGTGACCTCAATGCCTTCAGGCAAGGCACGCGCCGACACCGTCTTGGTGTTCAGCATGATGTTGTCGAAGCGCTTGGCGTTCATCTTTTGCCAAACCTTGACCAAATCGCGATCAGCACCTTGCATCAAGCCATCCATCATCTCGACCACGTCCAGGCGAGCACCGAGGGTGCTGTACACCGTTCCCATTTCCAGCCCGATGATGCCGCCACCGAGAATCAACATCCGCTTAGGCACCTCTTTGAGCGCGAGGGCTCCCGTGCTATCCACCACACGAGGATCATCTGGCATAAATGGCAGTCGCACAGCTTGCGAACCGGCAGCAACGATGGCGCGTTTAAACGCCACGACTTTTTTGCCACCGGTTTTTTCCTGGCCATCACCCGTTGTTTCCTCGACCTCAAGGTGATTGGCTCCGACAAAATGGCCATAACCGCGCACGACGGTGACCTTACGCATTTTGGCCATCGCTGCCAAGCCCCCTGTGAGCTTGCCAATCACTTGTTCTTTGTGCCCGCGCAGCTTGTCAATGTTGACGTTTGGCTTGCCAAAGTCGACGCCCAGTGCTGCCATGTGCGAAACCTCGTCCATCACCGCAGCCACGTGCAGCAAAGCCTTCGATGGAATGCAACCAACGTTCAAACACACACCACCCAGGGTTGGGTAGCGCTCGATCAAAATCACGTTCAAGCCAAGGTCTGCAGCACGAAATGCGGCTGAGTAACCCCCTGGGCCACCACCCAACACCACCACATCACACGCCAAGTCCGCATTGCCCGCAAATGCTGCGGCCACAGGCGCATTCGCTGGCATTGGGACAGCCGCCGCGGTGGGTGCGGTGACAGGCACTGCAGTCGCCGCAGCAGGCTGCGAATCGGCGGACGCCAAGACCACTGCGCTGGCGTCCACTTCTAATGCCACGATCACAGAGCCTTCACTCACCTTGTCGCCAACCGCCACCTTGAGCGCTTTGACCACCCCAGCGTGAGAGCTTGGAATCTCCATGGATGCCTTGTCTGATTCGACCGTGATCAAACTTTGCTCGACGCTGACCGTGTCACCCACGGCCACCAAGACTTCAATCACAGCGACTTCGTCGAAGTCGCCAATGTCAGGCACTTTGATATCAATTGAGGCCATCTCGCACTCTCCTTACAGCAGGACGCGACGGAAGTCGGCCAAAATTTTGCCCAAATAGGCGTTAAAACGCGCAGCGGCAGCGCCGTCAATCACGCGGTGATCCCAGGTGAGAGAGAGCGGCAACATGAGACGGGGAACAAATTCCTTGCCGTTCCATACAGGCTCCATTTGGCTCTTACATACGCCCAAGATCGCCACTTCAGGGGCGTTGATGATTGGCGTAAAGTAACGGCCACCAATGCCGCCTAAGCTGGAAATCGTGAACGTGGCTCCCGTCATATCGGCCGGCCCTAACTTGCCATCGCGTGCCTTTTTCGCCAGCTCAGACATTTCCTGGCTGATTTGCAACACGCCTTTTTGATCGGCATTTTTGATCACAGGCACGACCAAGCCGTTGGGCGTATCAGCCGCGAATCCGATGTGCCAGTACTGCTTGTACACCAGCGCATCACCATCCAAGCTGCTGTTGAACTCTGGGAATTGCTTGAGTGCAGAGACACAAGCCTTGATCAGAAAGGCCAACATGGTGACTTTGACCCCTGACTTTTCATTCTCTTTGTTGGTCGCGACCCGGAAGGCCTCAAGGTCTGTGATATCCGCATCGTCGTGATTGGTCACAGCAGGAATCATCACAGCGTTGCGCAACAAATTCGCACCACTGATTTTCTTGATGCGCCCCATTTCTTTGCGCTCGATGGGACCAAACTTCGCAAAGTCCACTTTGGGCCACGGGATCAGCCCCAATCCTGCGCCGTCGCTTGAAGCCGGGGTCTTGGCCGCTTGCGCCAAGGTTTGCACCGCTCCAGACATCACTGAACGTGTGAACTGTTGCACATCGTCATGGGTGATGCGCCCCTTGAGACCCGAGCCCTTGACCTCTGCCAATGGCACACCCAACTCGCGCGCAAACTTGCGCACGGATGGCGAGGCGTAAGGTTGGCCTGCCTTGGGTGCCTGTGTCGGTTGGTGTGGGGGTGCTGCAGCAGCCATCGCTGGCGCCACTTCGCTCGGTGCAGCCGCCGCAACCGATGCTGGTGCTTGGGGCGCCACAACAGAGGGCGCGGGAGCCGCACCGGCCAGCAACATTTTGCCGATCACGTCGCCCTTGTTCACGGTATCCCCGACCTTCACATTCAACGCAGTGACTTGACCTGCGCCTGCCGCTGGGATTTCCATCGAGGCCTTGTCAGACTCCACGGTGATCAGGCTCTGCTCGACCGCGACCACGTCACCGACTTTCACCAGCAACTCGATCACAGCGACGTCCTTGAAGTCACCAATATCAGGAACCACCAGATCCACTTCAGTCGCCGCAGCTGGAGCAGGTGCGGTTGCACCAGACGCTGCAGCTGGCTCGGCGGCCGGTGCGGCGCTGGGGGCCGCCACCGTTGCGGCAGGGGCGACAGCGGCAGCCGGTGTGGCGACACCGTCCGCTTCAAGCTCGACGACCAGAGAGCCTTCGCTCACCTTGTCACCGACTTTGACCACGATGGCCTTCACCAGACCAGCGTGGCTGGAAGGGATTTCCATCGACGCCTTATCGGACTCAACGGTGATGAGAGACTGCTCGACCGACACTTGATCGCCGACGTTCACCAGCACTTCAATCACTGCGACCTCGTCGAAATCACCGATATCGGGAACCTTGACTTGAATATTTGCCATGACATTGTCTCCCGAATAATTAGGCGTACAGAGGATTCACTTTATCGGCGTCTAAGCCATATGCCTCAATGGCTTTAGCCACCACTTTGACATCGATGGCACCGTCATCGGCCAGCGCTTTCAAGGCGGCCACCACAATGTAGTGACGGTTGATCTCGAAGTGCGAGCGCAACTTGCTGCGGAAATCACTGCGACCAAAACCATCCGTGCCCAAGACGCGGTAGGTGCGGTCCTTAGGAACAAACGCCCGAATTTGCTCAGCGTAATTTTTGATGTAGTCCGTCGATGCCACCACGGGTCCAGTGCATTTGCTCAGCTGCTGCGTGACGAACGGCACGCGCGCTTTTTCTGTTGGGTGCAACAGATTCCAACGGTCGCAATCTTGGCCATCGCGCGTGAGCTCGTTGAAGCTGGGGCAACTGAACACGTTGGCACCCACGCCCCAATCTTTTTCCAACAGCAGTTTGGCGGCCTGAGACTCGCGCAAGATCGATCCAGAACCCAATAACGACACCTGAGGGGCACCCTTCTTGGCCTTTGCCTCTTCAAGCAAATACATCCCCTTCAGAATTTCCTCTTCCGTGCCCGCACGCAATCCGGGCATCGCATAGTTTTCGTTCAGCAGCGTCAGGTAGAAAAACACGTTGTCTTGCTTTTCAACCATGCGCTTGAGGCCGTGGTGCAGGATCACTGCCACTTCGTGCGCGAAGGTTGGGTCATAGCTGATGCAGTTGGGAATAGTCCCTGCCAAGATGTGGCTATGGCCGTCCTCATGCTGCAAGCCTTCGCCGTTCAGAGTGGTCCGACCGGAAGTCCCGCCCAGCAGGAATCCGCGCGCTTGCATATCACCGGCTGCCCATGCCAGGTCCCCAATCCGCTGGAAACCGAACATCGAGTAGTAAACGTAGAAGGGCACCATGATCCGGTTGCTGGTCGAGTAAGAGGTCGCCGCCGCAATCCAGCTGCTCATCCCGCCAGCTTCGTTGATGCCTTCTTGGAGAATCTGACCCGCTTTGTCTTCTTTGTAATACATCACTTGGTCTTTATCGACTGGCGTGTATTGCTGACCCAATGGGTTGTAGATACCAATTTGGCGGAACAAGCCCTCCATGCCAAACGTGCGCGCCTCGTCCACCAGAATCGGCACCACACGAGGGCCCAAAGCTTTGTCACGCAGCAACTGCGTTAAGAAACGCACATACGCCTGAGTGGTCGAAATCTCACGGCCTTCAGCGGTCGGCTCTAAGACCGCCTTGAAGGTTTCAAGTGATGGCACGGTGAAGCTCTCATCAGCCTGTGTGCGTCGCTGTGGCAAGTACCCGCCCAGCGATTGGCGCCGCTCGTGGAGATACTTCATTTCAGGGGTGTCGTCTGCTGGCTTGTAGAAAGGCAGCTTGGACAACTCACTGTCAGGCACAGGGATATTGAAGCGATCGCGGAAGTGTCGGATGTCTTCATCCGTCAACTTCTTGGTTTGGTGGACTGTGTTGCGACCCTCGCCTGCTTTGCCCATTCCAAAGCCTTTGACGGTTTTGATCAGCAGCACGGTCGGTTGACCCTTGTGGTTGACGGCAGCGTGATAAGCCGCATACACCTTTTGGGGATCATGGCCACCACGGCGCAATTCCCAAAGCTCTTGGTCACTCATCTTCTCGACCATCTTCGCAGTGCGCGGGTCGCGACCAAAGAACTTCTCTCGCACAAAGGCACCATCAAACGCCTTCAAGGCTTGGTAGTCGCCATCGACGACATCCATCATCAACTTGCGCAGTGCGCCTTCCTTGTCGCGCGCCAACAATGGATCCCAATTGGACCCCCACAGCAATTTGATGACATTCCAGCCCGCACCGCGGAACTCGCCTTCAAGTTCCTGCACGATCTTGCCGTTGCCACGCACGGGGCCATCCAGACGCTGCAAGTTGCAGTTGATGACAAACACCAAGTTGTCTAGGTTCTCGCGCGCGGCCAAACCGATCGCACCCAAAGACTCTGGCTCATCCATTTCACCGTCGCCACAAAACACCCACACTTTGCGATTGCTGGTGTCCGCGATCCCGCGGGCGTGCAAGTACTTTAAGAAACGAGCCTGGTAGATCGCCATCAGTGGACCCAAGCCCATCGACACCGTGGGGAACTGCCAAAAATTAGGCATGAGTTTGGGGTGCGGATAGCTCGACAAGCCCTTGCCATCGACTTCCTGACGGAAGTTCAAGAGCTGCTCCTCCGTCAGTCGCCCTTCAAGGTAAGCCCGCGCGTAAATCCCTGGCGCCACGTGGCCCTGGAAATACACGCAATCGCCGCCATGCTGCTCGCTCTCAGCGTGCCAAAAGTGGTTAAAACCAGCACCAAACATATGTGCCAACGACGCAAATGAGCCGATGTGCCCGCCGAGATCGCCGCCATCTTCAGGATTGTGGCGATTGGCCTTGACCACCATGGCCATGGCGTTCCAGCGCATATACGCCCGCAAACGCTCTTCAATCTCGATGTTGCCGGGGCAACGCTCTTCTTCATCAGGCTCGATGGTATTGACGTACCCGGTCGTCGCCGAGAACGGCATATCCACGCTGTGTTCCCGCGCCTCTTCCAAAAGCTCTTCCAACAGTTGATGCGCGCGCTCAGGCCCGGCGTTTTCAATCACGGCTGCCAAAGCATCCAGCCACTCCCTGGTTTCAGTCGGGTCTACGTCTTGGGCGATAGGACGGTTGTTGTCGCTGGACATGGTGTCTCCTTTAATTGCAGCGTTTGGCCAATCATTGCTCTGGTGCGAATTTTTGCATAGCTTTTCAAATATTTCAACATACGCTATTCGATTTCTTAATATGAAATATATATAAACAGCCGGTTATGTTTACCAAATCCACCGTATAGACTTGCATCTGTGAGCCGATTACCCATCACCCGCCCCCATTGGTTGAGTCACAAAGCGCGCGCATGGCGCGCGTGGTGGCAACGCCAAAACCCACTGCGTCAAGAGCGGCTGATGATGATCGGGCCGCTGATTTCGGTGCTTTTGTTCTCCACCGCACTGGTGAGTACCGTTGCGTATTTGCGCATCGAAGAGATCGACCGCGAGCAGGAAGCAGTCAATCGAGACAGCAACTTTGCGTTGCAAAATTTGAAGTTGCGAGTGATGGATCGCATCGCCCAAATCACGCGAATTGGCGACGATGTGTATCGGACCAAAGACTTGGACGAGTTCCAATTTCAATCTGCTGTTCTAACCAGCCAGTTTCCCGAATTGCTGGGTGTGGCGCTCTTGGATTCAGAAAGCGGACTGCGCAGCTTGTACGTGAGCTCCCAAGCTTCGGCGTCTCAACTGCGCCAGCCCACTGCCTTGCTGCGCAACATCAATCCTGACGACATGGGAATGATCTGGCGTGAGCGGCAAGCCGTGTTCGCGCCACCCGTGGCACCCCGCCCTATCATCGGCACGGATATCGGCGTCTATACCGTGCTGGCTTATGTCCCTATTTTCGATGGACTCAAATTGGTCCAAGTACTGATCGCCGAGTTCAATTTGGACACACTGCTGCATTTCTCACTGCCACGCGAGTTGAGTGGGCGATACGCTATTTTGATGGCGGACAGCTCCGGTAATACCGTCGCCGGTCGCTGGCCCGAATCGCCGTCGCGGCTGCGTGAGTTGTTGCCCTGGGTGTCGCCGCCACCCACCGCGCGTGTCGGTTTGGCACCCATCAGCGGTGACCTGTATCTATGGTTGCGAGGTTATCGCACGTCCGCCGACTTTTTGGGTACTTTTTTGCAGTGGGCAGTGGGTGGGCTCAGTTTGCTGACCCTTTGGATGTTAGTGAACAACTGGCGCCATGCTCGCCGACGATTGAGCACACAGCGCGCACTCATGGATGAGACGTTTTTCAGGCGGGCCATGGAGGACTCCATGTTGACCGGCATGAGGGCCATGGATATGCAGGGGCGCATCACGTACGTGAACCCCGCGTTTTGCCGAATGACTGGTTGGTCGGAAGCCGAGCTGGTGGGGCAACATCCTCCATTCTCATTCTGGGCTGAGGAAGACCATGCGATGTTGCTTGAGCGCCTCGCCAGCGAGCTCAAGGGCATCGTGAACCACTCTGGGTTTGAGGTTCGCCTTCGACGGCGCAGCGGTGACACGTTTTTTGCGCGGATGTACATGTCACCACTGGTGTCGCACAACGGCGATCAAACGGGCTGGATGGCGTCGATCACCGATATCACTGAGCCCAAGAAGACTCGCGAGGAATTGGCCGCGGCGCACGAGCGCTTCACCATCGTCTTGGAGGGTTTGGATGCGGCAGTGTCCGTGGCCAACCTCGGAGGCAATGCCCTGCTTTTCGGCAATGCCAAGTACCGCCACTGGTATGGCGATGATGTGTCTGGGCACCACCGCATGGTGATGCACGCCCAAATGGGGCTGCTGCGGGAAGACCGGAATGACACCGTCGATGATCTATCGGGCATCCCCACCGACACCTTGCTCGAAGCCTCTACCGAAGACACCAACGTCTTTGATGAGACGCTTGGCATTTGGTTGGAAGTGCGGTCTCGCTACATCACTTGGGTCGATGGCAGCTTAGCGCAAGTGGTGATCGCAACCGATGTGACGGCGCGATATGAAGCCGAAGAAGAAGCCCAAAAACAAGCCGAAAAAGCACAAGCCGCCAGTCGTCTGATCACCATGGGTGAAATGGCGTCTAGCGTCGCGCACGAGCTCAATCAGCCGTTGGCAGCGATCTCCAATTACTGCAGCGGCATGATTTCCCGCTTGCAACGGCAACAGCTAGAGCCTGATGTCTTACTCAGCGCCCTGGAGAAAACGGCGAAACAAGCCCAGCGTGCGGGACAGATCATTTCTAGGATTCGAACGTTTGTGAAGCGAAGCGAACCTTCGGTGTCATCAACCAAGGTCAGCGAGATCGTGTCAGACGCTCTGGAATTGGCGCAGATTGAGCTGCGTCGACAAGATGTTCGCCTCAATTACTACATGGCGGCGCGCATCCCCAACGTGATGGCCGACCCCATTTTGATTGAGCAGGTGCTCATCAACCTGATTAAAAATGGTGCTGAATCGGTCAGCCACGCCAAACGCCCCTACAACCAACGCGAGGTTGAACTGAGCGTGAGGCCAACCGAAGTCGATGGCCAGAAAGTGGTCGAGTTTCAAGTCCGCGACACTGGCACAGGCATTCCGGATGACATCAAAGAGCGCATCTATGACGCCTTTTACAGCACGAAATCTGAAGGGATGGGCATTGGCTTGAAATTGTGTCGCAGCATCGTCGAATCCCACCACGGGCGCATGAACGTCGAGAACATCTACAATGGGCCCACCATCATCGGGTGTTGTTTTAGTTTTTGGATTCCTGTGAGCCTAACGCCAGAGCCTCGTGAAACCCCGGCCGAACCAATATCCCCTGTTGACCAAGAGTGAGAATGTGACATGAATACCAGCGCCAAAAAGGGCATGATTTACATCGTCGATGACGACGAGGCCGTTCGCGACTCGCTTCAGTGGCTGCTTGAAGGCCAAGACTACCGGGTGCGTTGCTTCGATTCCGCAGAGAGTTTTCTGGGCAGATATGACCCGCGCGAGGTGGCGTGTTTGATCGCGGATGTGCGCATGGAAGGCATGTCTGGCTTGGAGCTTCAAGACCGCCTGATCGAGCGCCAGTCGCCTCTGCCCATCATCTTCATCACCGGCCACGGTGACGTACCCATGGCGGTAGACGCCATGAAAAAAGGCGCCCTGGACTTCATCCAAAAGCCGTTCAAAGAAACCGACCTGCTCAACATGGTTGAGCGGATGCTGAGTGCAGCCCAAGACTTGTTTGAAGCCTCAAACCAAGCGGCGACCCGTGACGCATTGCTATCAAAACTCACAACCCGTGAATCTCAGGTGCTGGATCGCATCGTTGCAGGGCGGCTCAACAAACAAATCGCCGACGATCTGAACATCAGCATCAAAACGGTTGAGGCGCACCGCGCCAACATCATGGAAAAACTGAGCGCAAATACAGTCGCTGATTTGCTGAAAATTGCTCTTGCCCCGGCCGCTGTCAAGCACTGAAACGGCGTTGTCTCGGGCGGTGGTACACGAGACCGCCCGACGCGCACCATCACCATTTAAGTCACCCATGCCTGCACAAATCATCGATGGCCTCGCACTCTCTCGTTCTATTCGCGCATCGATCGCTCAAGACGTCCTGAATCTCAAAGCCCAGGGAGTCACTCCTGGGCTGGCCGTGATTTTGGTGGGCGAAGACCCCGCCAGCCAAGTGTATGTTCGCAACAAGGTCAAGGCGTGCGAAGAAACGGGAATGCACTCGCTGCTTGAGCGCTACAGAGACGACATGAGCGAAGCTGAGTTGCTGGATCGGGTGAGTCAACTCAATGCCGACCCCAGTATCCACGGGATTTTGGTTCAGCTTCCGCTCCCAGGTCACATCAACAGCCAAAAGGTATTGGAGGCGATCAGCCCCGATAAAGACGTGGATGGGTTCCACGTTGAGAGCGCAGGGGCACTGATGGTGGGATTGCCCGGTTTTTGGCCTTGCACGCCTTTTGGGTGCATGAAGATGCTCGAAAGCCTTTCTCCGGACGGCGATGGTTTGGACTTGCGCGGCAAACACGCTGTCGTGATTGGACGAAGCAACATTGTGGGCAAGCCTATGGCCATGATGCTATTGCACCGCAATGCCACTGTCACGATCTGTCACAGTGGTACGGCCAATTTAGCGGACATCACACGGCAAGCGGACATCGTGGTCGCCGCAGTGGGTCGACGCAATGTGGTGACGGCGGAGATGATCAAGCCTGGCGCCACCGTGATTGATGTCGGTATGAACCGAGACGACAACGGCAAACTGTGTGGTGACGTTGACTTTGTCGGCGTCAAAGAGGTGGCAGGAGCCATCACCCCCGTGCCCGGTGGCGTCGGACCGATGACGATCACCATGCTGTTGGCGAACACCTTGATTTCAGCCAAGCGCAGCATTCGTCCGGTTTAAGCGACTGGGCCAAACGCGCCCGCCATAGGCAGCCCGAGCGCCACCTGCTTGGGCTCAATGCTTTGTACTGAACCTAAACGTCACGAAAAGACGCTTTGGCGCGACGACAGCCGCCAGTTGACCCAAGCCGCGGCAACCCATTGCGCCACAATCAAGGCGCTCCCCAGTCCATGCCAAAGGGCCAAATTTCCCCCAGTGCTTCGCGCACTGGTGATCAAAGGGGCAACGCCAAAGTGATTGATCAGTGCCAAGAGAATCACAAGCCACAGGCCTTTGGCGATGCGGCGCCCGTGGGTTAAAGGGTCAATGTTCGACAATGCCCAAATCAACAGCGCCAAAGCGATGACCCACACCGCCTGCACCGAGAATACCGTGGCAGCAATTCGACCCGCCTCAGTACGCTCTTGTGCCGCCGCGAAAATGACAGGCACGGCGACGAATGAGAGCGCAGTCATGCCCCCCCACCAAAGCCCTGCCAACACGCGACTCAAACGAAAAATCATTCGTAGCGCACCCGGATGATTTCCAGCCGACGCACGCCACCCGGCGTTTGCACCTCAGCCAAGTCGCCCTCTTCTTTGCCAATCAGGGCACGAGCGATGGGTGAACCAATGTTGATCAGGCCTTGTTTGAGGTCTGCTTCATCTTCTCCCACGATCTGATATGTCACAGCATCGCCACTGTCTTCATCCTCTAGATCCACAGTCGCACCAAATACGACCCTGCCATCAGCCTCAATCCCGGCGGGGTCAATCACTTGGGCCGTGGCCAGTTTGCTCTCGATCTCAGCGATTCGTCCTTCAATGAACCCTTGCCGATCCTTCGCCGCCTCATATTCAGCGTTTTCACTCAGATCGCCTTGTGCCCGTGCTTCGGCGATGGCATTGATCACTGCGGGACGGTCAACGGTTTTGAGCTGTTGCAACTCGGCTTTGAGCTTGTCTGCTCCTCGTTTGGTCACAGGAAAAGTGGCCATTTGGATCTCCAGATTCTTAAATGACAAACCGCCGCGGGTATGACCCAGCGGCGGTGTGCTTCGGACTTGTGAGAAGAGTTTAAACCACTCTCAGTTCAGTCGCAAACATCACAAGGCGAGTTGCGCGTGCATCTCTTGAACAGAATACACATCCAAATCGTCCACTTGCCGGATGCCCTCTACCGCAGCTTCAGCACCCGAGATCGTGGTGAAGGTGGTGATGCGAGCCAGCAGGGCCGATGTACGGATTTGACGGCTGTCCGCGATGGCGTTGCGTCGCTCTTCAACCGTATTGATCACCATACACACTTGGTTGTTTTTGATCAAATCAACCACGTGGGGACGACCTTCAGCCACTTTGTTGACGATGTCGCAAGGTACCCCAGCCGCTTGAATGGCGACGGCCGTGCCTTTGGTGGCGATCAAACTGAAGCCCAACTCGACCAAGTCTTTGGCCACTTGAACAGCGCGCAACTTGTCGCCATCTTTCACGGTCATGAACACCTGATTTAACTTGTCGCCGGGCCTAGGTAAACGTGTCCCTGCCCCCATCTGTGCTTTGACGAAGGCTTCGCCGAAAGTTTTTCCAACCCCCATGACCTCACCTGTGGACTTCATTTCGGGCCCCAAAATGGTGTCCACGCCTGGGAATTTGACGAATGGAAATACCGCCTCTTTCACGCTGAAATAAGGGGGAGTGACTTCGTCTTTGACCCCTTGGGACGCCAAAGTTTGTCCCGCCATGCATCGGGCAGCGACTTTCGCCAATTGAATACCCGTGGCCTTGGAGACAAACGGCACTGTGCGCGATGCCCGAGGATTCACCTCCAACACATAGATCACATCTTGCCCGTCCACCTCTTGGATGGCGAACTGAACGTTCATCAAGCCCACCACGTTCAGTGCCTTTGCCATGGCTTTGGTCTGGCGTTTGAGTTCATCCACCGTGCGTGGATTGAGGTAATACGGTGGCAACGAACAAGCTGAGTCTCCACTGTGAACACCCGCTTGCTCAATGTGTTCCATCACGCCACCGATGAATACCTCTTGCCCGTCGGAGAGCGCATCGACATCACACTCAATGGCATCGTTCAAGAACCGGTCTAACAGCACAGGAGAGTCATTGCTCACCTTCACCGCTTCACGCATATAGCGCTCTAAGTCCTGAGGCTCGTGCACGATTTCCATGGCTCGGCCGCCCAGCACATAGCTGGGGCGAACGACCAGCGGATACCCAAGCGCGTCGGCCTTTTCCATGGCCTCACTTTCGGTGCGCGCGGTCGCATTCGGCGGCTGTTTCAAGCCCAACTCATGCAACAGTTTTTGGAAACGCTCGCGGTCCTCTGCTGCGTCGATCATGTCTGGGCTGGTGCCGATGATGGGCACGCCTGCCGCCTCCAAGCCGAGTGCTAGTTTGAGTGGGGTTTGACCTCCGTACTGAACAATCACACCGGCAGGCTTTTCTTTGTCGACAATCTCAAGGACATCTTCAAGGGTCAAGGGCTCGAAGTACAAGCGATCGCTCGTGTCGTAATCGGTAGACACCGTTTCTGGATTGCAGTTCACCATGATGGTTTCATAACCATCTTCGCGCATTGCCATCGCAGCGTGCACGCAGCAATAGTCGAACTCAATGCCCTGCCCAATGCGGTTTGGACCACCGCCCAGAACCATGATTTTTTTGTTTTGGGTGGGCTCAGCCTCGCACTCTTCATCGTATGAAGAATACATATAGGCGGTATGGGACTCGAACTCGGCCGCGCAGGTATCGACGCGCTTGTAAACAGGTCGAATACCCAGCTGATGGCGCTTGGAGCGCACATTGCCTTCCGTCGACTTGAGTAGTTTGGCCAAGCGTCGATCAGAAAAACCCTTTTGCTTCAAGCCGCGCAGAGTGTCTGCATCCAAGGCATCCAAGGTGGTGCGCTCTAATTGCAATTCGATCTTCACGATCTCTTCGATTTGCACCAAAAACCAGGGATCGATTCGAGTGATATCGAACACTTCATCAACCGTCCAGCCTTGAGCAAACGCATCTCCGACATACCAAATGCGCTCGGGCCCGGGCTCACCCAGCTCGCGCTTCAAAAGCTCGCGGTCAACGGTTTTTTCATTCATGCCGTCAACGCCAACTTCTAAGCCACGCAGCGCTTTTTGGAAGCTTTCCTGGAACGTACGTCCCATGGCCATCACTTCCCCAACTGACTTCATCTGAGTCGTCAGGCGGCTGTCAGCCGTCGGGAATTTTTCAAATGCGAAACGCGGAATCTTGGTGACCACGTAATCGATGCTGGGCTCGAAACTGCTGGGGGTGGTGCCTCCAGTGATGTCATTTCTCAGCTCATCCAACGTGAAACCAACGGCCAACTTAGCCGCGACCTTCGCGATTGGGAAGCCCGTCGCTTTGGATGCCAAAGCCGATGAGCGAGATACCCGAGGGTTCATCTCGATCACGATCATGCGACCGTCTTTGGGGTTCACTGAAAACTGAACGTTGGACCCACCCGTATCCACACCAATCTCGCGCAAAACCGCCAGTGAAGCGTTCCGCATGATTTGGTACTCTTTGTCCGTCAGCGTTTGAGCCGGTGCCACGGTGATGGAGTCACCGGTGTGCACACCCATCGGATCGAGGTTTTCAATGGAGCACACAATGATGCAGTTGTCAGCGCGATCACGCACCACTTCCATCTCGTACTCTTTCCAGCCGACCAGCGATTCCTCAATCAGCAGCTCATTGGTCGGTGATGCCTCAAGGCCCCGTTTGCAAATGGTTTCAAACTCTTCCGAGTTGTAAGCGATACCGCCGCCCGTTCCGCCCAACGTGAAACTGGGGCGAATCACCACTGGATAGCCCACGTCCTGCTGAACAGACCAAGCCTCTTCCATGCTGTGAGCAATGCCGGAACGCGCAGAGCCGAGACCAATTTTGGTCATCGCGTCTTTGAACTTCAACCGGTCTTCGGCCTTGTCAATCGCCTCGGGTGAAGCCCCAATGAGCTCAACTTTGTATTTATCCAATACGCCATGGCGCCATAAATCCAACGCGCAGTTCAATGCGGTCTGTCCTCCCATGGTGGGGAGGATGGCATCGGGACGCTCTTTGGCAATGATTTTTTCAACCATTTGCCATTGGATGGGTTCGATGTAAGTCACGTCCGCCGTATTCGGGTCGGTCATGATCGTGGCAGGATTGCTGTTGATCAAAATGATGCGGTAGCCCTCTTCGCGCAACGCTTTACAAGCTTGTACGCCAGAGTAGTCAAACTCACAGGCTTGGCCAATCACAATCGGGCCTGCACCAATGATCAGGATGCTTTTGAGGTCGGTGCGCTTAGGCATTTTTTGCAGTCTCCATCAGCGCGGTGAAGCGATCAAACAAATAACCAATGTCTTGAGGACCAGGCGAGGCTTCTGGGTGTCCCTGGAAGCCAAAGGCGGGGCAGTCCGTGCGGGCAATTCCCTGCATCGTGCCGTCAAACAAACTGACGTGAGTCACCTTCATGTTGTCAGGCAGGGCGGACGCGTCGACCGCAAAACCGTGGTTCTGACTGGTGATAGCCACTTGACCGGTTTCCAAGTCTTTCACCGGATGATTGGCGCCGTGGTGGCCAAATTTCATCTTGAACGTCTTGGCTCCACTCGCCAAAGCCAAGATTTGGTGGCCCAAACAGATCCCAAAGGTTGGAATACCCTTGGCCAGCACCGCTTGGGCTGTTCGAATAGCGTAGTCACAAGGCTCTGGATCGCCAGGGCCGTTGGACAGAAACACCCCGTCGGGCTGCAAGTTGAGCACCTCATCGGGTGAGCTTTGCGCAGGCAAAACGGTCACGCGACAGCCACGCTGCGCCAACATCCGAAGAATGTTCTTCTTGATTCCGAAGTCAAGCGCAACCACGTGGAACCGCGGCGCCACTTGCCGTCCATACCCTTCGCCGAGCACCCACTCGGTTTGATCCCACTCGTACGGTTGGCTGGTCGACACGACCTTGGCCAAGTCCTGCCCCACCATGGAAGGCGCGGACTGGGCGGCTGCAATGGCAGACTGGCGATGGGCTTGAGTCACTGCCTCACCTGGCGCCAATGCAAGGATACAACCGTTGCTCGCGCCATTGGCGCGGAGGTGTCGGGTCAGACGGCGTGTGTCCAAACCGGCGATGGCGACGGTATTCTGACTTTTCAGGTAGTCGCCCAAGGATTGTTGCGAGCGAAAGTTAGAGGCGAGAAGGGGCAGGTCTTTGATGATCAGGCCGACGGCGTGGATGCGATCCGCTTCCACGTCCTCGTCGTTGACGCCATAGTTGCCAATGTGGGGGTACGTCAATGTGACGATTTGTTGGCTATAACTAGGGTCTGTCAATATCTCTTGGTAGCCAGTGATCGACGTGTTGAAGACGACTTCTCCCACTGTTTGGCCGGCGCTACCGATAGAAATACCCGAAAAGACCGTGCCGTCAGCAAGCGCAAGAATGGCTTTAGGATGAACAGGCAGCACGGGATTCTCCAATGATCGCTGGTGAATTTACTGGGCCGCAACACCGCGTCGCAGACCAAATTCAAGCGCGAGTAGATAAACCTATCAATTATAGCCTGAACGCCGGCTTACTGACGCGCTCGCGTG
>JBEAPX010000149.1:0-10635 GCA_041164205.1 Pseudomonadota bacterium | reverse complement strand
CTCCTTACAAGAGTTTGCTGACCCACGCATTCACGGTCCACGGCCAAGGCCGCAAGATGAGCAAGAGTGTCGGCAACACGGTGGCCCCTCAAGAAATCAGCGCCAAGCTCGGCGCCGAAATCATCCGCCTGTGGGTCGCATCGACGGACTATTCAGGCGACTTGGGCATCGACGACAAGATCTTGGCTCGCGTCGTTGACAGCTACCGCCGCATCCGCAACACCCTGCGGTTTTTGCTGGCCAACACCAGCGACTTCGACCCTGCCAAGGACGCTGTGGCCGTCGAAGACCTGCTCGAAGTGGATCGTTATGCGATCGCCAAGGCGGCGCAGTTGCAGCAAAGCATCTTGGCGCACTATGACGTGTACGAATTCCACCCGGTCGTCAGCAAAGTGCAGATTTATTGCTCCGAAGAGCTCGGCGCGTTCTACCTCGACATCTTGAAGGACCGCCTGTACACCACAGCGGCCGATTCCAAGGCACGGCGCAGCGCCCAAACCGCCTTGTGGCACATCACCCACGCCATGCTGCGTTGGATGGCTCCGTTCCTGTCGTTCACCGCCGAGGAGGCATGGGCAGCATTCGACAAGAACCAAGACAGCATCTTTATTCAAACGTTTTGGGATTTCCCCAACGTCGGCAGTGAGTTGATCACCAAGTGGGACCACGTGCGCAGCGTGCGCGACACCGCCAACAAGGCCATCGAAGACCTGCGAGCGCAAGGCAAAGTCGGGGCTTCTCTGCAAGCCGACATCACCATTCACGCGCCACAAGAGACCTTGACTCACCTCGATACCTTGGGCGATGAGCTGCGTTTTGCTTTCATCACCTCTCGCGTCTCTTGTGTCCTTTCGGATGCGCTGCGTGTGGAGGTGAAAACCAGCGATGGCACCAAGTGCCAGCGCTGCTGGCACTACACCGACGATGTCGGCAGTGACAGCACCCATCCCGCTTTGTGTGCGCGCTGCGTTAGCAATTTGACCGGCACCGGAGAGACACGCCGATATGTCTGAACCCTCTGACGATTTGCAACAAGCCCACGCCCAGGCCATGCGCGACTACATGGTCTGGCGGCGTTGGCTTGCCCTCGCCTTGACCGTCACCCTGCTGGATCAAGTCACCAAACTGCTGATCGTGGAAAAGTTCGCTTACGGGGACAGCTACGCGATCGCGTCCTTTTTCAATTTGGTGCGTGTCCACAACGAAGGCGCCGCCTTTTCGTTCTTGGCCGATGAGGGGGGATGGCAGCGTTGGTTTTTCGTGGTGCTGGGCATTTCAGCCTCGATATGGATGGCCTGGCTGATCAAGCAAAGTCCGAGCAGACTGATGTCTTTTTCACTGAGCATGATCATCGGTGGCGCCCTGGGCAATGTGGTGGACCGTTTGGCTCATGGCCATGTCATTGATTTTTTAGATTTCCACTTTGCGTTTTTGAACGGGTGGTTTGTCGGCGGACACTTCCCCGCCTTTAACTTGGCCGACTCGGCCATCACCTTAGGTGCAGTGCTGATGATCACTGACGAGTTGCGGCGGGCGCGCCAAGCCCGCCATAATGCATCTCACACCCACACTTAAAAGATTCCGCGCGACGCTTCGCGCAGACGGAGACCCTTATGCCAGGACTGCTGCCCCACATTGATCCAGACGGATTGCTCGAATTCTCGGTGGTCTACACCGACCGGGCACTGAACCATATGTCCAAGCGTTTTCAGGGCGTGACGACCGACATCAGCCGAATGTTGAAGAACGTATACCAAGCGGACGCGGCAGTGCTGGTCCCTGGCAGCGGCACGTTTGGCATGGAGTCAGCGGCCCGCCAGTTTGCAACCGGCAAAAAAGCTTTGGTCGTGCGCAATGGCTGGTTCAGTTTCCGTTGGACGCAGATTTTCGACATGGGTCAAATCCCCTCCTCTCACAGCGTATGCAAGGCTCGCCCTACGGGCCCTGGTGCACAAGCGCCGTGGGTGCCCTGCCCGATCGAAGAGGTCACCGCTGCCATTGCTGCAGAACGCCCTGCTGTGGTGTTTGCCCCCCATGTCGAAACGTCATGCGGGATGATCTTGCCGGACGACTACATCCAGGCCTTGGCAGATGCTGTGCACGCGGTGGGTGGTTTGTTGGTGCTGGACTGCATTGCCTCTGGTGCAATGTGGGTGGATATGCGCAAGACCGGTGTTGACGTCTTGGTCAGTGCCCCTCAAAAAGGCTGGAGTAGCTCACCTTGCTGCGCGATGGTGATGTTGAGCGAACGGGCGGTGCAGGTGCTGCCCACAACACAGAGCTCTAGCTTTGCCATGGACCTCAAGAAATGGCATGACATCATGCAGGCCTACGAAAACGGAGGGCACGCATACCACGCCACCATGCCAACCGATGCCCTGCAACGGCTGCGCGACACAATGTTAGAGACTGAAGCCTATGGTTTTGACAAGGTGCGCAGTGAGCAAATGGAGCTCGGCACCGCCGTGCGCGCACTGCTCAAAGAGTTTGGCTATGTCAGTGTCGCAGCGCCAGGTTTTGAAGCCCCTGGCGTGGTCGTCAGTTACACCGATGACTCAGATATTCAAAGCAGCAAGCGGTTTTTGGAGCTTGGCTTGCAAACTGCCGCTGGTGTGCCGCTGCAATGCGACGAGGGCCCGGATTTCAAGACCTTCCGCATCGGACTGTTCGGCCTAGACAAGTGGCATGACACAACGCGCACCGTTGAAATGCTGCGCTCAGCACTGACCCACATTGCAAGCGAAAACACCGTCGGTGCCTGAAGCACGCCACACCAAGGACGCGCAGTAAGCATAAAAAAACCGGGCCTAGCCCGGTTTTTTCTTGTGCCTGCTGGATTAAATTTGGACCATCTCGAAATCTTCCTTGCGGGCATCGCATTCCGGGCACGTCCAGTTCATTGGCACATCGGCCCACTTGGTGCCAGGCGCAATGCCATGCTCAGGCGAGCCCTCAGCCTCATCGTAAATCCAGCCACAAATCAGGCACATCCAAGTTTCAGTTGCGTCACTCATGAATCTCTCTTGCTTGTCATAGAATGAATTCATTGTAGCCAGGCCACGAAACCCCGTGGTTGCGTGCCGTCAATTTGTTGGCTGCACATTGGGATGAAACATGCAAATTCTTGAGGGCGTTTTCCGCCATGTCTGACGCGCCACGCGAACCCCAAAGCAACGAATCGGTGAGCCTGCCTTGTGTGCTCAGCTTCAATGCGCTCGATCCGAGCGGCGCGGGGGGGCTGGTGGCCGATGCGCTGACCGCCGCTTCTGCGAGTACGCACTTGTTATCGGTCGCGTGTGCGGTGCTGATTCGAGACACCTCAGAGGTCCACGATCACATCGCCATCGATGAGGAAACAGTCACAGATCAAGCCCGGTGCATCCTCGAGGATGCACCAGCGCAAGGCTTCAAAGTCGGCTTTTTAGGCAATCCAGAGAACGTGAGCGCCGTGGCTCAAATTGCCAGCGATTATGCAGACGTGCCCGTCGTCGCCTACATGCCAGATCTGTCCTGGATGGACGAAATGGCGATCGAAAACTACCTCGACGCCTTCAGTGACTTGATGTTGCCCCAGGTCACGATTCTGTGCGGCAATTACGCCACCCTGTGCCGGTGGTTGCTGCCAGACTGGGAGGGACAACAGCCGCCTGGTCCCAGAGATGTAGCCCGCGCCGCCGCTGAACATGGTGTGGCTTACACACTGGTCACGAGTTTCCCCAGTGCCGACCATTGGCTGGAGAACCACCTGGCCTCACCCGATACGGTGCTGACCAGCGCCCGCTTTGATCGATTTGAAGCCCGTTTCAGCGGCGCCGGCGAAACCTTAAGTGCCGCATTGATTGCGTTGCTCACCGCGGGTGCAGATCTGCAGACCGCCTGCAGCGAAGCCTTGAACTACCTCGATCAGGCACTCGACGGCGGCTTTCAACCCGGCATGGGACACGCCATTCCAGACCGACTCTTTTGGTCTGACCCTGGAGATGACACGACTGAAGAGCCTGACACCGATCCCGACGCCATCCAAGTTCTGAGCGAATTTCCAATCGACGATACCCGCCACTGATTCAACCGCTAACCCAATTCATTTCATGGACCACAACCAAACACTCTTCGACCGATCCAAGCGCTCTATTCCCGGCGGCGTGAACTCACCCGTGCGGGCGTTCAAAGCGGTGGGTGGAACGCCTCGCTTCGTTCAACGCGCGCAAGGCGCCTATTTCTGGGACGCCAACGACCAGCGCTACATCGACTACATCGGCTCTTGGGGCCCAATGATTCTTGGCCATGGGCACCCAGAAGTGCTGGCAGCCGTTCAAGAAGCCATGAGCCAAGGCTTTAGTTTTGGCGCCCCCACAGAACGCGAAGTGGAGTTGGCCGAGGCCATCCTGTCCCACCTGCCCAGCATGGACATGGTGCGCTTGGTGAGCTCGGGAACCGAAGCCGGCATGAGCGCCCTGCGTCTCGCTCGCGGTGCGACAGGCCGCAACAAAATCATTAAATTTGAAGGCTGCTACCACGGCCACGCCGATGCCCTGCTGGTCAAGGCGGGGTCAGGTTTGGCCACGTTTGGTCACCCCACCAGTGCAGGAGTGCCAGCCGACGTGGTCAAGGACACGATGGTTTTGACCTACAACGATGTTGCGGGACTCGAGGCCGCGTTCGCCGAATACGGCAGTGAGATCGCTTGCATCATGATCGAACCCATCGCCGGCAACATGAACTTTGTGCGTGCCAGCATCCCCTTCATGAAAGCCTGCCGCGACTTGTGTACTCGCCACGGGGCATTGCTGATTTTGGATGAGGTCATGACGGGTTTTCGCGTTGACTTGGGCAGCGCGCAAGCCGTGTACGCCCGTGACATCCCGGGCTTTGAGCCTGATTTGACGGCGCTGGGCAAAGTCATCGGCGGCGGCATGCCGCTGGCCGCTTTTGGCGGCAAACGCGACGTCATGGAGCAGCTCGCACCGTTGGGCCCGGTCTATCAAGCGGGCACGCTGTCTGGCAACCCAGTGGCCACGGCGTGTGGTCTGGCCACCCTCCAAGCCATCGCCAAGCCTGGCTTTTTTGAGAGCCTTAGCGAGCGCACACGGTCATTGGCCGACGGCTTGCGCCAAGTGGGACAAGAGACAGGCGTTCCCATCAGCACCGACTCACAAGGCGGAATGTTCGGATTTTTTCTGCTCGACCAACTGCCACACAACTATGGGCAAGTGATGCAATCCAATGGTGAAGCGTTCAACCGCTTCTTCCACGGCATGTTGGATCGCGGCGTGTACCTCGCGCCCGCGTTGTATGAAGCCGGCTTTGTCTCTGGCGCCCACACCGAGGCCGATATCGAGCAGACGCTAGAGGCCGCGCGCGCAGCATTGCAAGCGCTGTGATGCCGCCGGCGGGTGGCGACACGCAGCCACCCATCGGCACGTTCGCGGTCACGCTTGGTTGGCGGCCTTTTGAAGCCAGGCATACAGCTCGTCTTTCAGGGCGAGCTTTTGCTTCTTTTTCATTTCAATGGTTTCATGGGACGCCGGTGGATTGCCTGCCTCCAGGTTTTGAATCTCCTGATCGAGCGCATTGTGCTTATCAAACAAACGGGTGAAATGGTGATCGTGCTGCTTGAGCTGAGAAATCAAGTCGCGGTATTCAGGAAACATAAACACTCCTTGTGAAAGCAAATGAGGAGGCACGAAGCCCACGCCCTCCTCGCCATCCCTTTATCGCATCAATTGGGCAAACGCGCATAGGTGCAGATCCATATCCGTGCCACTGCATCCGTGGGCTATGATCCCGCCATTAAGGAATCACATGAAAAAAATCTACGCGCTTCAAGCTCCTGGCAAACACCCCGACCGTGTGCTTGATGCAGTCCGGCATGACATACGCCAACAATTCAAGCGTCTGCGTGCCCGCGCCCTGCCTGAGGGCGGAGAAGTATGGCGATTCGCCTGCAAAATGGGACCAGATGAGTCCCAAGCCGAATCGATCGCCGAAGCAGACCTCTCGGCCGCGGTTCAACGTTGGGCTGAACAGGGTGCGACCCAGATTTACCTAGAAGTGGTGGCACACAGTGCGTTGCGCGGCAAGCGACCTGCCTCAGGTGGGCAAGGCTCGCGAGGCGCCAGCGACGCTGCGGCATCCAGCCCAGAATAAGCCGGGACACTCCCAATCCGATGGGCATGTCGGGCCCATCCACCGCGCTGCGACTGGCTTTCCCACTCAAGCCAAGCCGCACCAACCTAAACCACGACTCAGTTCGGGTCGGTGTGCTCGCCCAACTGGTTTTGGGCCTCAAGCTGCGCCGCTGCGCGCGCTTTGTCTTTTTTGCTGGGACGTTTGCCTTTGACGCCACCCGTGCCTTCGGGGTCGAGTGGGCGCTCAGGCTCTGGCTCTCGCGGCTCGAAGCCTGGCACTTCTTCGAGCGCCAGCGTCAGGCCATGTCGGCGTGCAATCAAGCGCCAATGGGCACGCTGTGCTGCGGTCACCAAGGAAATGGCCACGCCCTGTTGGCCCGCCCGCCCGGTGCGCCCAATGCGGTGCACGTAATCGGTGGTGGAGCGCGGCAAATCAAAGTTGATCACAGCATCCAACTGCGACACATCGATGCCACGCGCTGCCAAATCGGTGGTCACCACGACCTGCCAATTGGCCGCTTTGAAATCGCGCAACACCTCTTGCCTTGTGCTTTGCGCCATATCGCCATGAAAGGCGGTGGCGTTGATGCCCGCGCGGTAAAGCTTGTCGGACACATGGATGCTGGCGTATTTGGTCGCCACAAACACCAAGACGCGTTTCCAGGGCTCGGCCGCCAACCACGCCTTGAGCAACGCGGTGCGTCGCCCTTCATCGACAGCGACCGCGCGCTGTTCAATGGCAGGCAAATCGGCGTCCACTGCTTTCACTTCAATGCGCAGCGCATCGCGCTGGTGTGTCGCAGCCAGTGCCAAAACGGCAGGACTGAAAGTGGCCGACCACAGCAACGTTTGTCTGCGCTGGGGCAACTGCGACAGCAAAGCACCCAGCTCAGCGGCAAAGCCCGTCTCAAGCAAACGATCGGCTTCGTCCAACACCAAGCATTGCAAATCATCCAGACTCAATGCGCGCTGCTTCATCAGATCCAGCAGCCTCCCCGGCGTGGCGACCACCATGTCCGCTCCCGCGCGCAGGGTGACTTGATCTCGGTTGACCGAAGTGCCGCCAGTGAGGGTGACGACGCGCAAGTGAGCGCGCAACGGCTTCAGCACTTCGATGGCCGTCGCACTCACTTGATCGGCCAGATCACGGGTCGGCACCACCACCAGCACACGCGTCAGACGCCTTGCCTGTGGCACACCCTGGTTCGCCATCAAGCGCTGCACACACGGCAGCACATAGGCCAAGGTCTTGCCCGAACCTGTGGGGGCCTGCGCCAAGACATCGTGGCCGGCCAGCACCGCAGGGATGGCCTTGTCCTGCACTGGTGTTGGCGCCAGCACACCCATCGCGTGTGCGGCATTGACCAATGCCGCATTCACACCCAAGGCGGCAAACCCCGGGACCAATTGGTTTTCAGTCGTGACGCCTGCGCGTGGTGTTTGTGACACTGAAACGGGCTTCAATGGCGGAAATGGCGCACGCCAGAGAACACCATGGCGACGCCGCGCTCGTTGGCCGCATCGATGACCTCTTGGTCACGCATCGACCCACCGGGCTGGATCACGCAGGTGGCGCCCGCATCCACCACGACATCTAAGCCATCGCGGAACGGGAAGAACGCATCGCTCGCCACCGCCGTACCCTGCAAACTCAACCCTGCGTGCTCCGCTTTGATCGAAGCGATGCGCGCGGAATCCAAGCGGCTCATTTGCCCCGCACCCACGCCCATCGTCATGCCATCTTTGCAAAACACAATCGCATTGGATTTGACATAGGTCGCCACCTTCCAGGCAAACAGCAAATCTTGCAATTCCGCGGGCGTCGGTTGTTTCTGGGTCACGACCTTTAAATCCGCCACGTTCAGGACGTGGTTGTCGGCGGTCTGCATCAACATCCCGCTGCCAACCCGTTTGACATCCATGGCATTGCGACCCTGCTCCCATGGCGTTGCGCCACCGGGAGGCAAGGCGATTTGCAAGACCCGCACATTCACTTTCGACGCGAATACGGCCAGCGCTTCGGGCGTGAACGCGGGTGCCATCAGCACCTCCACAAACTGCTTGTTGATCGCTTGCGCCGCGGCCTCATCGACCGTGCAATTGAGGGCGATGATGCCGCCAAACGCCGATGTGGGGTCGGTTTGGAACGCCTTTTGGTAGGCGCTCAAGGCATCCTGTGCGATGGCCACACCACACGGATTGGCGTGCTTGACGATGACGCAAGCCGGTGTGTCAAAGCTTTTGACGCATTCCCAAGCGGCATCGGCGTCAGCAATGTTGTTGTACGACAGTTCCTTGCCCTGCAACTGCTTGGCCGTGACGAGTGAGCCAGGCGCGGGATAAAGGTCTCGGTAGAAAGCCGCCTGCTGGTGTGGGTTTTCGCCGTAGCGCAAGTCCTGCACTTTGACAAAACGCCCATTGGCTTGATCCGCAAACAGACGGCGTGAGCCGTCCTCTAGATTGAAGCTGGAGAGGTAATCACTGATCGCTGCGTCGTAGTTGCTGATGCGATTGAACGCCGCCACCGATAGCTTGAAGCGCGTCTCGGCCGTGGTGTGGCCCAAACGCTTGAGCTCCTCCAACACTTCAGGGTATTGGTTGGCATCGGTCAAAACGGTCACGTCCTTCCAATTTTTGGCCGCGCTGCGCACCATCGCAGGTCCACCAATATCGATGTTCTCAATCGCATCTTCGAGCGTGCAGTTTGGCTGGGCGACGGTGGCTTCGAAGGGGTACAAATTGACAATCAAAAAATCAATCGTGTCGATCTGGTGCTCTGTCAGCGCAGCCATGTGCTCGGGCACATCTCGCCGTGCCAGCAATCCACCATGAATCTTGGGGTGCAAGGTTTTGACCCGGCCATCAAGCATCTCAGGAAATCCCGTCACCGAAGCGGCCTCACGCACGGGCAACCCAGCTTGCGTCAACAGCTTGGCGGTACCACCTGTCGAAATCAAACCAATGTTGAGGGCGTGCAGCGCTTGTGCCAGCTCAACGATGCCAGTTTTGTCGGACACAGAAATCAAGGCGTTCATTCAAAGTTCCATTCACATCAAAAAAATAAAAGGGATCGCTCTCAGTCCAACAAACCGTGGGTGATCAATTTCTTGCGCAAGGTGTTGCGGTTCAACCCCAGCCACTGCGCAGCGCGAGATTGGTTCTGCCCAGCTTGAGCCATGACCTCTTCGAGCATGGGCTTTTCAAACACGTTCAACACCATCTCGTACATATCGACAGGCGTGCTGCCGTCTAGGTCAGCAAAGTACGCGCGCAATCGGGCACGCAAAGGCGTCTCAATGTCGTGGTTCACCTGAGGATTGTTCATGTGGCGTACTCGCTAGAGAAGGCCTGAGAGGGGGACACCCCGGCGGCCATGGCGTCAAAAAATCGCATCACCGCCTGCAGCTGCTCCTGGGCAGACTCCATGGCATTGATCGCCCGACGAAACACCTGCGCGTCAGGCAAGCTCTGCGTGTACCACGCCAAATGCTTGCGCGCAGACCTCACGCCGGTGTACTCACCGTACAAGGCGTAATGTTCCTCAAGGTGCGCGGTCATCCACGCGCGCATCTCTTGCGGCGTGGGATCAGGCAAGTGCGTCCCCGTGGCGAGGTAATGGGCGATTTCTCTGAAAATCCAAGGCCGGCCTTGTGCCGCGCGTCCGATCATGATGGCGTCTGCACCCGTGCGCTGCAACACCGCCTTGGCTTTGTGCGGCGAATCAATATCGCCATTGGCCACCACGGGGATAGAGACGCTGGCCTTGATGGCTGCCACCGTGTCGTGCTCGGCCTCACCCGCGTATTTTTGTTCTCGGGTGCGCCCATGAACGGTGACCATGGCGATGCCGGCTTGTTCTGCCAACTGGGCTAAGCGCGGCGCGTTCTTGTTGTCTGCGCGCCAGCCGGTGCGCATCTTCAGGGTCGCTGGCACACCGCGCTCCGTGCAGGCGTGCACCACAGCTTCAATGATCTCAAGGGCCAGTGTTTCATCCTGCATCAATGCAGAGCCTGCCCATTTGTCACAGACTTTTTTGGCGGGGCAGCCCATGTTGATGTCAATGATCTGGGCACCCCGGTCGATGTTGTAACGCGCTGCCTCCGCCATCATCTGGGCATCGGTGCCTGCGATCTGCACAGCAATGGGTGCCGTTTCACCGTCATGGTTGGCACGGCGAGAGGTCTTCAAGCTATCGCGCAAGTCGGGGCGCGAGGTGACCATCTCACTCACGGCATAGCCCGCGCCCAATTGTTTACACAACATACGAAACGGCCGGTCTGTGACACCCGCCATGGGGGCAACAAACAGGCTGTTGGGTAGAGCGTAAGGGCCGATGTGCATGGGTTGGGGAGACAGATTCAGCGCGAGGCGGCGAAGGCCAGAACCCCGAGTTGACGCGCGCGAGGGGTACCGCGTGGTCTGCTCAAAATTTAAGCATCGAATTGTAACTGGTGAGCGAGGTCCCGCGGACAGGGTGCGTGCACAACGAGACGAGGGGCGTGCGTGC
>JBEAPX010000148.1:0-5416 GCA_041164205.1 Pseudomonadota bacterium | reverse complement strand
CTCTCGCTGAGCCGATTTGCGCCGTCTGGCTGGACCCCACAGCCACGCTGGGGTCGCAAGAGCGCGAGCAACTGGCTGCAGCAGGCTGGCAAGTCCACGCCATTCGCACTTTGGATGACCTGCCCGCTGCGGCGGCAGACGCCCAATGCGTGGTGGTTCGCCTGCGCTTTGACACCGACACCCTGACTGGCGTGCGCCAGACCCTGGCCAAAGCGGGTCTGGATCGCCAAGTGGTGTGCCGCCTCGACACGGGTGCCCTTGAGCTGGCGGTGGCGGTGGCTCAACTTGGCCTGCGCCATGTGGTGCGCGCCGACGAGTGGGGCACTGCGCGCTGGCGCCAACTGGCCCAAGCTTTGAACGATGCTCAAGCCTCGCCCGCTGGTCAAACTGGCACAGCTGGCCAGCCCGAGACGGCGCAGGCTGCACAGCAGAGCGCAACGGCCGAGACGGTGCCTGCCGCGCCCTCTGCGCAAGCCACCGCGCGCCAGCCCCTAGAGGCGGTGTTTGTGGACCCTGCCAGTCAATATTTGTTGGCTCTGGCCCGACGCGTGGCCCAAACCGATGTGACTGCGCTGTTGATCGGCCCCACAGGCGCGGGCAAAGAGGTCTTGGCCCGCGTGTTGCACGAGGCCTCGCCCCGAGCGAGCGGTCCTTTTGTGGCGTGTAACTGTGCGGCAATGCCCGAGCACCTGATTGAAGACATGTTGTTCGGTCACGAGCGTGGTGCCTTCACACACGCGCACCGTGACCACAAGGGTTTGTTCGAGCAAGCCCAAGGCGGCACCTTGTTTTTGGATGAGATCGGTGAGATGTCACCCCACTTGCAGACCAAGTTGCTGCGGGTCTTGCAAGAGCGTGAACTCACGCGATTGTGTGGCCAAACTCCCATTCGCCTAGACGTGCGCGTCGTTGCCGCGACCAACAAAGATTTGCGCCAAGCGATGCTGAACCACGAGTTCCGCGAGGACTTGTATTACCGCATCGCCACCTTCAAGTTGCGTTTGTTGCCTTTGGCGGAGCGCCCCGGCGACATCATGCCTTTGGTGGGCCACTGCTTGAGCAAACATGGTCGCCCAGGCGTGCGTTGGCCCGTGACGGTTGAGGCGCGCAATATGCTGATGCAATACCCATGGCCCGGCAATGTGCGCGAACTCGAAAACGTGATCAAACGCGCCACGGTGCTCAGCGTTGACGGCACGATTGGTGCCGCTCAGCTGATGTTTGATGACTGGGCATATGCAAGCAGCCCGTTGTCTGGCGCCGCAGAGTTCGACGTCCCGCATCAGTTGACGCCAGCGTTTGCACCGGTGCAAACGTCCGATGCCTCCCATGCGATGGTGGTGGAAACGCCAGCACGCACCGACTTGCAAAGCGCTGTCAAACAAAACGAACACCAAATGATTTTGGCTGCCCTGGCAGCGACCCGCAGCAAAACCGAGGCTGCAGAGAAGCTGGGCATCAGCCCACGCACCCTTCGTTACAAGATGGCCCGTCTGCGCGAGCGCGGACTGAGCCTGGCATTGTCCGAATGATTCCCAGAAAGGCATCATCATGATCGACCGCATCAACTCCACCGCCAACATCGAGTCCATGCTCAAGACCATGCGCAACGTCGCGGCGCAAGCCAGCGGTGAGCTGCCCCAGGTGCAGGACTTCAATGCGCAGACAGAACGAGTCAAGAGCCCAACGTTTGTGAACATGGTTCAGTCGGCTGTTGAGCAAGTCAACGGGCTTCAAACCAAGTCGTCTCAAATGCAAGCCGCCTATGAGCGCGGCGAAGAGATTCCCCTCACCGATGTGGTGCTGAGTATGCAGAAGTCATCGCTGGCTTTTGAAACCACCTTGCAGGTGCGCAACAAAGTGTTGCGCGCCTATGAAGACATTTTGAGTATGCCGGTGTAACCCCCGTTGGCCGCTTATTGACACACAGAGACAACGCATATGAGTACCGCCTCCGCAACAATGACTCAGCCAGGTATGGATATGGTGCCGGCGCCTGCCGCTACTAACACTGCCGTGGCCACCACCCCCAATACCGCGCCAGCAGTGGCAGGCAACGGCCAAGTCGCTGAAACTGCGCCACCCAAGCGCGACGGGGTGGCGATCAAACAGCTCAAAATCATCGTCAACCAGCCAGCGGTGCGCAAAGCCCTGCCTGCGGTCGTGGCGTTGATGGTGTTGATTGTGTTTGGCATGGTGTATTTCGCCATGAACTCGACGCCATACCGGCCAGTAATGCCTGGCTTGACAGAGAGCGATCAGCAAAGCGCCTACGAGGCCCTGACCAAAGGCTCATTTGCGCCGCGCATTGATTCAGCGACTGGCCAATTGCAAGTGCCCAGCGACCGTTACCACGAGGCCCGCATTTATTTGGCTTCGCAGGGATTGCCACGCGGTGGCACCACCGGATTAGAAGCACTCAAGGGTCAATCATCAATGACCACCAGCCAGTTTATGGAGCAAGTGCAGGTGAACGCGGCGATGGAGCAAGAGTTGGCGCGAACGATTTTGCAAATTGCCACGATCCAAAGCGCAAGAGTGCATTTGGCTGCGCCAAAGCAAAGTGTGTTTGTGCGCGATCGCACACCACCCAAGGCTTCGGTTGTGGTTTCTCCCCATCCCGGACGCGCGGTGTCTCAATCACAGGTGCAGGCCATTGTCCATTTGGTGTCATCTAGCGTGCCGTACCTGACGCCTGACAACGTGACGGTGGTCGACAACGTCGGCAATTTGATGACCGAATCAGCCAGCGAGTTGAAGCTTGGCCTGACCGCAGCCCAAACCCAACACAAGCAACAGCTGGAAGAGGTGTACCGCAGCCGAATCATGCAAATCTTGTCACCGATGGTCGGTGAGGCGAACGTGCGCTCTCAAGTGAACTTGACGCTGGACTTCACTCAAATCGAGAGCACGACCGAGAACTACGACACCCAAAACAAGGGGCCTCAAACACGATCTGAAGTGTTGGCCGAAGACCGCGGGGTCCAGCTCAGTGCAGAGGGTGTACCGGGCGCATTGTCGAACCGCCCACCGGCGCAAGCCGCCATGACCACCGACACCCGCGTAGATCCCAATAAGGGGGTGACGGACTCGAGCAATACGCTCAGCAGCCGCCAGACCCGCAACTACGAGCTGGATCGCACGATTCGACGCATCAGCAATGCCAGTGGTGGCGTCGAGCGCGTCAGCGTGGCGGTGATCGTCAACGAGCGCCCAGCCACAGCTCCTGCTGAGGCCGGAAAAGACGGCCAAGCACCTGCGGGGCCAACCACGGTACCTTATACGCCTCAAGAGATTGAGCGAATGCAAGAGTTGGTGCGCAGCGTGGTGGGCTTCCAGCCAGGTCGCGGCGACGTGGTGTCCGTGGTGCCCGCGCGCTTCGAGCCTGCTGAGTCGCTCGAGACCATTCCCTGGTACTTGGAGCCATCGGTCCAAGGCCAGATGAAGATGGGTTTGATTGGCTTTATCTTTATTATTTTCTTGCTCATCGTGGTGCGTCCGCTGATGCTGTCCATCACTGGCCAGAACAAGGACAAGGATGCCGAAGCTGCCGCCAAGAAAGCGCTGGCTGATGGCGAGCTGTCCGAAGAAGATATGCGCATGATTCAGATCGGCGAGGGCGAGAGTTTGGAGGACATCAAAGCCAAGCTCAAGCCCAAGAAGTCGAGCATCTCGATCGATATGCTGGACACGGCCAATACCTACGACGACAAGGTGGCACTCATCCGTATGCTGGTCGCAGAAGACTCGGCTCGTGTGGCCAACGTGCTCAAGGGCATGATTCTCAAGGGCGCCTAAGCGCTGCCGCTGAAAGGAATCCGACATGGCTACCAAAAAACCTGACGACAAAGCCGCGAAAGACAAGGACGCCAAAGGCAAAGATGCCAAAGGCAAGGACAAGGATGCCAAGGACGCGGCAGCGGCACCGGACATCACCGAATTCACCATGAGTGACGAGCTTCGCGAAGAGCTCGATGCACTGACCGGCTCGCAGCGTGCGGCGGTGTTGATGCTGTTACTCGGTGAACAACAAGCAGCTGAAATTTTGCGATTCCTGAGCCCACGAGAAGTGCAGGCTTTGGGGGGCGCCATGATGTCGGTCGCCGATCTTTCGCAAGAAGCGGTGAACGTGGTGCTGGATGAATTCGTCGTTATGCTGAAAAAGCAAACCAGCTTGGGGCTGGGTACCGGCGACTATGTTGAAAAAGTATTCCGCCGCGCATTGGGCGAGGACAAAGCCCTGTCTGTGCTGTCGCGCATCATGCCGGGGCAGGGCAGCAAAGGCCTGGAAATCCTCAAGTGGATGGACGCCCGTTCGATTGCAGACATGATTCGCGGCGAACACCCCCAGGTGGTGGCCATCATCTTGTCGGTGTTGGAGTACGACGTGGCCGCAGACGTCTTGAACTTCTTGCCGCCAGAGGCGCGCCCCGAGGTCATTCAGCGTGTGGCGAGCCTTGAGACGGTTCAGCCCACTGCAATGGATGAGCTCGAAGAGATCATGAAGAAGCAGTTCTCGAACAACTCGTCGGCCAAGTCGTCAAGTTTCGGCGGTGTCAAAGCGGCCGCCAAGATCATGAACTTTGTGAAGGTCGATCTCGAGTCCACCATCATGGGCGGTTTGGAAAAGATCGACGCAGATTTGATGCAAAAGATCCAGGACAACATGTTCACGTTCGAGAATTTGTCGGCCGTGGACAACCGCGCTATCCAGATTTTGATGCGCAATGTCGAACCCGATTTGTTGATGACGGCACTCAAGGGTGCGCCCGAGTACGTCAAAGAAAAATTCTTCGACAACATGTCGTCCCGTGCGCGTGTCATGTTCATCGACGAGATGGAGGCCAAAGGACCGCTGCGTCTCACCGATGTCGAAGAGGCGCAAAAACTCATCATGCGCACGGCGCGCAAGCTCTCCGACAAAGGCGAGTTGGTGCTGACAGGACGTGGCGATGATTTCGTCTGAAGCCAAGCCCACGGCTGAGTGGCAGTCGGACCCCTTGCTGAGCCATCCAGTGAGGCAAGCGCCCGCATTTCTGCGGATGCCTTGGGACAATGCACAAGCAACCGATTTTGGGCCATGGCGCGTTGTGCCCAACGACGCGCCTTTGGTGGCCACCAGCATCGAGTCAGCATCAAGCCCCGACATTGACTTGCTGCCCGAACCCGAGGATGCCAGCAACGTTGAGGCAGAGGCGGCAACCCACGAGCCAGTGGTGATCGGTCCGACCGAAGAAGAAATTCAAGCCATTCGCGCAGCCGCCTATGACGAAGGTCTGGCGGAGGGCAAGACACTGGGCAAGCAAGAGGCTGAGTCTGCATTTGCGGATGAGCGCGCGCGCGACCACGCCTTGTTGACTCAGGTGGTCGCTGGCCTACAAGCGCTGGGCCAGGATCACGCGCGCCTATTCGACCC
>JBEAPX010000147.1:0-2906 GCA_041164205.1 Pseudomonadota bacterium | reverse complement strand
ACGATTGCCCGCGCGTCTTCGCAGTCGTGCTTGGCCAAGAAGCCGGCAAAGGCACTTTCAAGAGGTGTGTAGTATTGATCCAACCAGCTGGATGCGGGCAGGGGAAAGTAGCCTTTGAGGCTGTAGCCGTGGCGCTCAAGAATCTTTATTTTGTCTGCTGCAGTGGCGATTTCAGGGTACTCAGCCTCCCAATGTTGCTGAATCTCTTGGGGGCGCTCATTTGTGAGCCAAGTGATCTCCGATACGGCCAGGATGCCACCGGGTCTGAGGAAGCGTCTGAAGTACTCAACCCCTTTCTCAAAGCCTATGTTGTAGATGGCGCCCTCTGCCCAAATCGCGTCCAAGCGACCCTCTTCGAATGGCAAATCCTCCATCGCGCAAGCCAGCGTTTCGATCTTGTCTGCAAGCCCCCTGTTGTGCGCTTCTTGACTGAGGACACCCAAGAAGTCTTCAAAAAGATCCACCGCGATCACGCTGGCATTCAAATGCTCAGCCAATAAAAACGTCGAGGCTCCCGTACCGCATCCGACATCAGCGATGCGCAATGGCGTCGCACGATCCAAACCTGAAAGCGCCAAAGCGAGCTTGGTCTGCTCATCTCCACCTGGTCCCTGACGTCGATTCCCTTTGTGCAAGTCAATCAACAAATCGTAGTTCACCGTCTCAACCCTTCATGCAGTCAAAAGCGATGGCGTGGGCGTCCCCTGAGAGGCATACAGCGCCACCCACCGCCCAAGACAAGCGCAAAGATTTGATCCTACCCTGAGTGAATGAATCCAGCATCCGTGCGGGCACACAGCCAGAACAGTGTGGCAACAGCCGGTCGACATGTCGGTTGCCCAAAAGAAAACCCCACCAGCGCAAACCGGTGGGGCTTTGTGTTGGTGTGGGTGAGCGCTCAGGCTTCGTTGTACCGGTCGCGTCTGGCGTGGTTGGTGAGTTGACCGAGGCGGTCATACATCTCGACGGATTCGGGGCCATTCGCACCCGACAAAGCCCGCAGAGCGCCGCGAATGGTCATCAATTGACGGCTGATGAGGGTCTCGTTGCGCCGATAGCCGTCTTGGCAGCGGCGAATGGTGTCCTTGAATTGAGACCATGGTTCGGCGTCGGTGTCGCCCACTTGGCCTTGCTGAAGTTTTTGTGCCAAGGCGTCGAGCTGAGTCAATAACTCGAGTTTTTCGGGCTGCAGAGACTCAAAAGCGCTCAAATCTTGCTTTTTGAGCGATTCGAATTCGGCGTCGATGAGGTTGAGCAGGCGGCTGGCCTGTGCCAGAGCAGACTCAGACCTTGAGAGTGAGGGCGGAGGAGGGGAGGACTGAAAACCAGAGGGGTTGCTGGGCATGAATGTGTGTGTACCAGCGCTGAGAGCTAGGCCATCAGCCCTTGATCATTTGCTCAATGCTGTAAAAACTCTCGGCAATGCGGCGCGCATCCAAGGGGTAATCCCCGTTTTGAATGGCCAACTTGATCGCGTCGACTTTCGCGCGGTCGAATGAATCCGTCTTCATGGCCTCCAAGGCCACATCGCTCAGCTGAACCTGATCGCCTAGGGGGGACGCCGACGCAGGGGCACCCGCACCTACACCAGCGCCTGCTCGGTCGTTGGACTGGTCTAGCTTTTTTAACCCATCGCGCGCACGTGGGTCATTGAGCGCAATGCGTGTGTAATTTGAAATGGCATCGGTCATGATCTTCACTCCTACCGGCTCAGCGGCTCTCGGCCACAATGATAGCCCTTGTCATCAGCATCGTCATCTCGCAGGAAAACTTTAGGGTTGATCCCCATATTTCTTTCGCGGCGGTTCATCACTGCGCCTCCAAGCTGTTCGGGCCAACGACCTTGCCTGTAAGGATTCGACCCGACTCGCGATTTTTTAAGCGAATGGAGTCACCTTTTCGACCGTCTTGTAGGGCCTCGACCTGAGCTGCGACCGAAAAACCGCTGGGCTGGCGAATCGTCAAAGTCACCGTTTGCCCTCGTTTCACCATCATGGCTGGGCGCAAATCGGCGCTGCGCAGGGGGCGACCAGCCAGCACGTCCCGGGTCAATTCGGCGTCGACAGCGTTGTCTAGGTTATCAATGCTTTGCATGGGGAGCTCTGAGATGGCGACCTCAACCACCTGCAGGTCAGTGGCACTCAGAACGGCGCCCCGCAATAAACCTTTGCGCAATACCACTGCAGGTCGAGTGGCGGCTGGCGTCTCGGCCTGCTTGGGGGCGCTGGCCTCTGCAGGGCCGCCGCCTTTGAGCACGCGCACATAAAACTGAATGACCGGTTTGCCACACCGGGCTCGAAGGGTGTCCTGGCTGGAGAACGGAAAGTCATAGCGCCAGCCTCCAGTCTCCTGGCACACCGGGACCTCCAGCCGCGCATCAATCTCGCCCAGCCCCACGGCATCCACCGAAACCCCTCGTTGCTCGGCGATCCAGGCTTGGCCACCTTGCAGCATTCGCTCTGCTGGGCTCGCCGCACAAGCGACCCCTGTGCAGAGGCAAAAGCCCAAGCTCAACCCCCGCACCCAGCGCCCAAGCCCGAACGCGTTCAAGGAGTGTTGGTATGCAACTTGCATGTCTGCTGGTTGTAAAAATTTCGTCAAGGTGCGAATCATGCTGAGTGTGACGCAAAAAACGAGCCAAGTGCAAGACCAGTCGACAGCCAACCCGCCCGCCGCCAAACCAGTAGCGTCGGGGTTTGGTGGCGTCTTGCGTTCAGAGCAAGTGTCCGGTACCGACGCTCAGGCTGCTCGCGTTGTGCGTCGTGGGGACACCCTGATCGGTATGGTCAAGCAGCACGCTGCCAGTTTTGGGGTGCAATTGAATGACCACGAGGCCATGAGGCAGGCGCTTGACGTGGCCAAAACCAATGGCATCCGCAACCCCAATTTGATCTTCCCAGGGCAAA
>JBEAPX010000146.1:0-8906 GCA_041164205.1 Pseudomonadota bacterium | reverse complement strand
AACGACGCCAACCAGTGGGAGCATGGTGATGATCATCGTGTGCGTGATCATCGTGGTGTCCAAGAACTGCACTCATCTTGATTCCTTCCGTTTTCTTAACCCATGCAAGGGTGTCATCGTTAGATTATTTGCCACGCAAGGCCATCACAGCCTTGGGTTGCACTGTCTGGCCCGTGCGATTTGACCAGGTATTCTTGGCGTAGGTCATCACCGCTGCCAATTCTGTGTCGCTCAATGACGCCCATGCGGGCATCGCGCCGTTGAGTCGGCCCTTCAGCAGGACGTCCGTGAACATCGCAATGTCGGCATCCCGCACGATGGCTGAGCCGTCGAGTGGCTTGATGGGGCCTGCTCCCTTACCGTTGGCCTGGTGACAGGCGGCACAGTTGGCTGCGTAGACTTCCGCGCCACGCTTCACGAGTGCGGACATCTCCCAGGTTTTGTTGGGGTCATCTGCCAAGGCGGCCATGGCTTTTTGCTGCTCGTTCACCCAGGCGGTGTATTCCTCAGCGCTCACCACTTTCACCTGCACAGGCATGAAAGCATGCTCTTTGCCGCACAGTTCAGTACAGGCGCCAGAGAACAAGCCCGTTTGCTCCGCTTTGAACCAGTTGTCGCGAACAAAACCTGGAATCGCGTCTTGCTTGATGCCGAAACGAGGCACATACCAAGAGTGAATCACATCGGTTGCCGTGGTGATCACGCGGATCTTTTTACCCACAGGCACAACCAAAGGATTGTCGACTTTCAACAAGTAGTCATCGGGCAAATTGGTGTGATCGCCTGTATTGGCCAGTGCGCGGTGAGCTGGGTCCAAAGTGGACAAGAAGCCGATGCCCTCGCCTTCGCCCTTGATGTAGTCATAGCCCCACTTCCACTGCATACCGGTGACCTTGACCGTGATGTCAGCGTTGGAGGTGTCTTTCTGAGCAACCAGTACTTTGGTGGCTGGCAGGGCCATGCCGATGACAATCAAAAATGGCACGATGGTCCAGCCCAACTCAACCCATAGGGGCTCAGACAACTCTTTGGCTTCGTGCCCAACAGAGCGGCGATGCTTCAAGATGCTGTAGAACATCACGCCGAACACCACCACGAAGATGACCACGCAAATGGTCAAAATGAAGTAGTTCAACCAGTGCAACTCTTCAGCAATTTTTGATGCCGCAGGTTGGAGGTTGATGCCGTTGACGGTTGGACCGCCTGGCAGATCGTTGACTGCATACGCGGCAGTCGTCAACAGCGCAGCAAAGCTGGCGATAGCTGTTGCCAGAGCGTTTCTGACGGCGCGCCAGTGGCTTTGGCTCTTTTGCCCCAATGTCATGGTTGTGCTCACTTTTCTCTATATATAAGCCTTCAAGCAGGCATTGATAAAACTCAACCCCCGATTAGAACAAAAAAACGGCCACATTTGACCTCAACCCGCCAAAAAGTTGGACTCAATCGAGGGTGACTCCCAACGAGGCCCAACCGATTTGAAAACCTATGGGTTCACTTTGACCGGCTATCGCGCAATATGTCACGCATCCGATCAACGGATATCGCTGTTTCACCAGCCTGTACGGCGACCCCTTGAGGGGCCGTCGCGTGCCCCCAAATCACTTCAATGCGAAGCACCAGCCGGCCACTTTCGTCCCGTGGCAAGCCGGCTTGTAAAGCGGCGTGCCATCGATCACGCCAATGCCGAGCCCGGCAACCCGAAAACCGCTGATCGTGCGTGTTGGATCCAAGGGTCCGTAAATCAGCCAGCAAGGCATGGCTGTCGGAGTAAGTCAGATCCAAAAATGACGAGTCCAGGACGGGATCTGAGAACGAGGCTGCCACCAACATATCGCCCCAGTCATGCATGTCCGTCAAAGGCGTCATGGCCGCGCCCCACCCTTGTTCAAGGTAAATGCGACGCACCGACTCCAAGGTATGCGGGCCGAGCGCTGAAAACATCAATATCCCACCCGGCTTCAACGCTTTGAGCCACCGCCCCACTAAGGTTTGTGGGTCAGGAATACCCCTCAAACCCATATTGGCCCAAACCATGTCAACCGAGGTGGTTCCGTCCCACTGCGCACCTGCCCTCGCCCAGGGCCAGCGCCATTTGGATGCACCGCTGTGGCTCTCAGATTTGGGCTCGTGCACCCAGCGCTTGGCTCGAGGAAAGTGTTTGGCGATGGCTGAGTGAGCCTTTAATCCACCCCATGAGGGCTCCCAATCCAGCCAAGTGGAAGGTGCCTGGCTAAACCACCCCAGCCGCTCTGCCATCTGCTGGCCAACTTCCTCATGCAACCACGGCGCAGCGCCCGACCATAAACGCCGCTCGCGCTGCACGGCGATCGGATCAAGGTGAGGAACAAGGGTGTTTGACGGGTTCATACCAGAGGCTCAAAGATAGGAACCATATTGGAATTTCAGTGCTGCGCAGTATAGACGTCGCACCCAACCGCAGGTCACACCATGCACACCTTTCAAGCGGGGTTAGGGCGCCTCCATATGCCGTCACGCTGCATCATGTGCGGCGTATGGCCGACCGCGGCGCCCACAACGCCCTGGTGTGCGGAGTGCGACGCCAAATGGGTCGTGCCATTGAACCGGTGCACACAATGCGCGCGGCGATTGGACTTACCCGCCACCGTTTGCGGTGAGTGCTTGAGTCACCCGCCTTCGCTCGATCACTGCATTGCCGCAGTGGACTACGCCTTTCCTTGGCCACCATTGATATACACACTCAAAGGGAGCAGCGGCCAAGCCTGGGGGAAGCCGCTGGCCACGCTGATGGCGAAGGCATGGCTGTCCAACCCCGAACTGCTCGGGACTCCGAAAATCTGGGCCCCCATCCCACTCCACAATCAGACCCTCAGGTCCCGAGGTCACAATCAGTCGTGGTCCCTGTTGCGAGGACTCATTCGTTCCGCTGCTTTTGGGCGGGCGGACCAGTCCATCGTGGATTTACTCGAGCGCCCGCGCCTCAACGAGGTCCAACACCAACTTGGCCGGGCCGAGCGGCAGCGCAACATGCAGTTTGCGTTTCGCTTCAACGAGCGGCACCGAAACGTGGTCGAGTCCGCCATCCAAAAAGAGGCGGGTCTGCAAGTCGTGCTGATTGACGATGTGTACACCACGGGCGCCACCCTGAATGCGGCAGCGCGTGCGATTAAGGCCCACTGGCCTGTCCAAGTGAGCGCCTTGGTTTTTGCTCACACCCCTCCGAGATGAAGCGCAGTCGCGCTAACATCTGGCCATGTTTCACATCGTCTTGGTCTATCCTGAAATCCCACCCAACACGGGCAATATCATTCGCTTGTGCGCGAACACCGGGGCGCAGCTTCATTTGGTCGAACCCCTGGGTTTTTCAATGGAAGACAAACAGCTGCGGCGAGCTGGACTGGACTACCACGAGTACGCAGCCGTGCGACGCCATGCGTCGTGGCAGGCCTTTCAGGATGCTGCCATTTGCGCCAAGGACCGGCAATTTGCATTCACAACCAAAGGCTCACACAGCGCCTTTGAACAACCCTTTTCAGCGGGCGACTGTCTGATTTTTGGCTCTGAAACCAAAGGCCTCCCTGCCGATATCCTCGAGCAATTTCCATCTCAGCAGCGGCTAAGGGTCCCCATGCTCTCCAACCAGCGCAGCTTGAATTTATCCAACACAGCAGCCATCGTGACCTACGAGGCTTGGCGCCAACACAGCTTCCAGGGCAGCTAACGATGTTCACTCCTAACCAGGCCGATGTGCGCCGCTTTTTTTGTCAGGCCTACACCAAAGGTCAGAACGCCCAGCCATTGGAGGCGATTGAGGCTTTGGCGTATGAATGGATGAAACAGCACCCTGAATACAGCGAGTCATTCGCCAACGAAGCTGTTGCAATCCAGCAAATGGGCACAGTGTCGCCGGACCATGACAACCCCTTCTTGCACATTTCTATGCACCTCAGCATCAGCGAGCAGTGCTCCATCGACCAGCCACCGGGCATTCGTCAAGCCGTCGAATTGCTCGCAGCCAAACGGCAAGACGTGCACGAAGCCCATCACTTGGTCATGGAATGTTTCGGCCGAATGCTCTGGGAAAGTCAGCGCAGCGGGCGCCCGCCAGACGGTCAAGCCTACATCGATCATGTGCGTCGACTGGCGACCCAAGATCCGCGCGGCTAGCTCCCAAACCGCTGCCCACTCGAGTCTTGGACACAAAAAAAGCCGCGACAAGCGGCTTTTTTTGAGTGCACATGGAATCAACGGAAACGGTCTAATGGCTGGGTGAACACCTCGCCCTTCAAGCCGCCAATGTACTTCGCCAAGGCCTTCAACTGTTCGTTGGTGTATTGCTTGGCCACACCGCCCATGATCGCGTTCGCACGACCGATTTGGGGGTTGCCCTCCACTTTGTAGGCCTTCAATGCGAAATACAGGTAGTCAGCGTGCTGGCCAGCAATCTTGGGATAACTGGGATCCAAGGGCTTACTCAAGTTGGCGCCGTGACAAGCCACGCAACCGCCCTTGTTCAGCAGCTCTGCCACCTCAACAGACGCTGCAGGAGCCGCGTCGGCCAACTTCGCCCCATTGCTATGGCCCGCGTAAAACGCCGCCAAATCAGCGATGTCTTGATCAGACAAAGAACCAGCGATACCGCGCATCGTGGGGTGCTTGCGATCCCCTTTGCGGTACTGAATCAGGGCAGATTCAATGTACTTGGCACTCTGGCCGGAGATCATCGGCACTTTGTGAATTTCAGGGAAAGAATTTTGGTAGCCGGGGATGCCGTGACACCCGATGCACATCGCTGCCTTGCTCTCGCCAGCCTTCACATCACCGGCGGCTTGACTGGCAAAAGCCAAACCCAGACTCAGGGTCACACCTGTGACAAAACGAAAGATGCTTTTAATCGATGCTTGTCTCATGATCGCGTTCACGCCTTTAAAGGTCCATGGAAAATTAAAGTGCGATTATAGACACCGCAAAGTGGGATTTCGAGCTTCGAACCCAACACCCATTAATCCTCGACGAAAAGTACCCGAAAATGAAATTTGAAGGATCTGACCAGTACATCGCTACGCCTGACTTGAAGCTGGCTGTGAACGCTGCCGCTGCGCTGAAGCGCCCATTGCTGATCAAAGGCGAACCGGGTACCGGGAAAACCATGCTCGCCGAGGAAGTGGCGGAAGCGCTCGGACTCAAGCTGATCCAATGGCACATCAAGAGCACGACCAAAGCCCAACAGGGCCTGTATGAGTACGATGCCGTGAGCCGCTTGCGAGACAGCCAATTGGGAGACGAGCGCGTCAAAGACATCCAAAACTACATCGTCAAAGGGGTGCTCTGGCAAGCCTTTGATGCAGACGAGCCGGTTGCTCTGCTGATTGACGAAATTGACAAGGCAGACATCGAGTTCCCCAACGATTTGTTGCGCGAACTGGATCGGATGGAGTTTTACTGCTACGAAACCCATCAAATGATCCGCGCCAAACACCGCCCGCTGGTGTTCATCACGTCAAACAACGAAAAAGAGCTGCCCGACGCTTTCCTGCGGCGTTGCTTTTTCCACTACATCAAGTTCCCGGAAGCGGACACCATGGAACAAATTGTTCAAGTGCACTTCCCCAACCTGAAAAAGGAACTCTTGGCGTCTGCGATGAAGACGTTCTTCAATATCCGCAACCTCCCAGGGCTCAAGAAAAAGCCCTCCACCAGTGAGCTACTGGACTGGATCAAGTTGCTGCTTGCTGAAGATATTCCAGTGAGTGCCCTGCAGTCAGACGACCAAAACATCAGCGTGCCGCCAATGATTGGCGCGCTGCTCAAAAACGAGCAAGACCTCACCTTGTTTGAGAAACTCGTGTTTATGAATCAACGCGGGCGCTGAACCTTAAACCGATATGTGGCAGCCCCTTGAACCGATTGTCCTGCGCAGTGATCGCGTGGTCTTGGAACCTTTGGGTCATCAGCACCTCGAAGGGCTTTGTCATGCAGCCCAAGATGGTGAAGTTTGGCGTCACTGGTACACCAGCATCCCTTCGCCAGCCCTGATGGCAACAGAAATCGACCGTCGGCTTGGGCTGCAAGCTGAAGGGACGATGCTGCCATTTGCGGTGGTCACCGCGCAAGGCCATGTGGTGGGCATGACGACTTACATGAACATCGACAGGCACCACCAGCGGCTGGAAATCGGCAGCACGTGGTACGCAGCCAGCGTGCACCGGACTGGCGTCAACACCCACGCCAAATGGCTGTTGTTGCGCCATGCCTTTGAGTCGCTAGAGAGCATCGCCGTAGAGTTCCGAACCCACTGGTTTAACCATCAAAGTCGGGCGGCGATCGAGCGTTTGGGTGCCAAGTTGGATGGGGTTTTGCGGCAACACCAAAAGTTACCCGACGGCAGCTTTCGCGACACCGTGGTCTACAGCATCATCTCGTCCGAGTGGCTTGCAGTGAAAACCCACCTGGAATACCAAATGCACAAACCACGACCTGGGGTGGCAGGATGCTGATTTCCTTTTTTTACACCTTGCGAGCGGCCAAGCTCCCTGTATCGGTGAAAGAGTATTTGACGCTGCTGGAGGCGCTCAAAGAGGGGGTGGTCGGGCCGGATCAAGCGCATTGCAGTTTGGACGATTTCTACTACCTCTCCCGCATTGCTTTGGTTAAGGACGAGAAACATTACGACAAGTTTGACCGGGCTTTCGCAACCTACTTCAAGGGCGTCGATACCATCGCCGACTTCACCAAAGACATCCCTGCGGAGTGGTTGCGCAAAGAGATGGAGAAGGTGCTGAGTGCTGAACAAATCGCCAATGCACCCAAACTGGACTACGACGAATTGTTTCAGGAGTTGCAAAAACGCCTAGAGGAACAAAAGGAGCGTCATGAGGGGGGAAGCCGTTGGGTGGGTACAGGCGGCACCTCCCCGTTTGGCAACGGCGGCAAAAACCCTCAAGGTGTGCGCATTGGCGGCAAAGGGGGCAACCGCACTGCCGTGAAAGTCTGGGAGCAGCGTGCATATCGGGACTACGACGACTCTCAGGAATTGGGGACCCGCAACATCAAAGTCGCATTGCGTCGACTGCGGCGATTCGCGCGCGAAGGGCATCCTGACGAATTGGATTTGCCCGACACCATCCGCTCCACCGCAGCCAATGCAGGCCTGCTCGACATCAAGATGGTGCCAGAGCGTCACAACAACGTAAAAGTCCTGCTGCTCATGGATGTTGGCGGCACCATGGATGAACATATTCAGCGGGTGGAGGAGCTGTTCTCAGCCGTCAAGAGCGAGTTCAAACACTTGGAGTTCTACTACTTTCACAACTGCGTGTATGACTTCATGTGGCGCAACAATCGCCGCCGGTTTGCGGAGAAATTTCCAACTTGGGACATCATTCGCAAGTACAACAAAGACTACAAATTGATTTTTGTAGGGGATGCGACCATGAGTCCGTATGAAATTCTGCAGCCAGGCGGCAGTGTGGAATACAACAACGAAGAGGCAGGCGCTGAATGGTTGCAGCGTCTCATTCGGGCGTACCCTAAATTTGCTTGGATCAATCCAGAGCCCCAAGGCGTGTGGAAATACCGCCAGAGCATCGATGTCATTCAGCAAATCATGGGCGGGCGTATGTTTCCGCTCACCCTGCAGGGCCTTGAGCAAACCATGAGAATGCTCAGCAAGTAACAAATCAATCGGATAAATGCGGCTTTCATCACAGTTGTGGTGAATCCACCCTTTCCCGGACTTGATGAGAAGCGCCGGCCACCAAACACTGGCTCATGGTCTCTCGCACGGCTCCCGCTGATCGTTCTCCACCTTCTGCCTCCTCTCGCGTGGAGATGCACCTGAACAGCATCTTGATGCACGCCATCGAGGGGCGCGCATCAGACATCCACCTGGAGCCCTTCGAGCAGGGCATCCGAGTGCGTGAACGCAGAGATGGACGCTTGTACGACGCGCCCTCACCGCCGATGGACTGCGCCGAGGGCGTGGTATCTAGACTGAAAATTTTGGCCAAACTCGATATTGCAGAGCGCAGGTTGCCGCAAGATGGTCAATGCACCCACCCAACAAGCGCCAGCAATCCAGCCGTTGATTTGAGGGTCAGCACACTCCCAACCACCCACGGGGAAAAAGTCGTCATCCGAATCTTGGACGGCGCAAATATGCCCTTGGATCTGACGCAGCTAGGGTTCACCGAACCTCAGTTGGAGATGTTGCATCAAACACTCACGCAATCTCAAGGATTGATTCTCAACAGTGGACCCACTGGATCCGGAAAGACACTGACGCTCTACAGTTGCCTCAACCACTTGATGGCAACGCACTTGAACGTCTCCACCATTGAGGATCCCTGCGAGATTGAGCTAGTGGGGGCCAACCAGGTCAGCATTCACGATCGCATCGGCTTGACCTTTGACTCGGCGCTTCGCGCGCTCATGCGCCAAGATCCAGACGTCATCATGATTGGCGAAATCAGAGACAACTCGACTGCCGAAATGGCGATCAAGGCAGCTCAGACGGGACATTTGGTGCTCTCTTCGATTCACACCAACGACGCACCAAGTACGCTAGCGAGACTGATTTACATGGGTGTTCCAGGCTTTCACGTGGGCTCGAGTCTGACCCTGGTATGTGCCCAGCGCCTGCTCCGCAGGTTGTGCCTGCATTGCAGAACACGGACTTCGCCACCGACTCAAGTCCAAGATCAATTTCCACACGAGAACTGGCATTCCCCTCAAGGTTGTGACCGCTGTCTGGGTGGGTACTCCGGCCGCATCGGCGTATTTGAGATGATGCCAATCACAGCTGAGCTGCACGAAGCCCTGTTGCTGCGACCCGATGTCCTTCGATTCACTGACATTGCCCGACGGCAGGGCACGCTGTCATTGAGGGATGCGGGTTTAGCGCTGGCAGCAGAAGGGCTCACTTCCTG